>JAKQLM010000442.1 GCA_029567145.1 Pseudomonadota bacterium | reverse complement strand
CCCTGCCTGCCCCACGCCGACGGGAAATTCTGGCTGGTCTACACGGATGTCAAACGGCTGGACGGCGCGTTCAAGGATGCGCGCAACTACATCGTCACCTGCGACACCATCGACGGCGACTGGTCCGACCCGACTTATGTCACCTCCTCGGGCTTCGACCCGTCGCTCTTTCACGACGATGACGGGCGCAAATGGTTCGTGAACATGCGCTGGAACCATCTCGAGGCAGGCACCGGTCTGAACCCCGCGCATGACCGTTTCGACGGGATCGAGCTGCAGGAATGGCACCCGGAGCGGGGCCTCCTGGGCAAGGTCACCACGATCTACACCGGCACCGACCTTGGCCTGACCGAGGCGCCGCATCTTTTCAAGCGGAACGGCTGGTACTACCTGACCACGGCGGAAGGCGGCACCGGCTACGACCACGCGGTTACCTTGGCCCGGTCGCGCGACATCCGGGGCCCGTATGAGACGCATCCGCAAAAGCACCTGATCACCGCGCGCTTCAGCCCGGAAAACCCGATCCAGCGCATGGGCCACGGCCAGTATGTCGAAGGCCCCGATGGCCGCCATTGGCACAGCTATCTGTGCGGGCGTCCCCAGCAAGGTCCGCGTGGACCGTTCTGCGCCACGGGACGCGAGACGGGCCTGGCCGAGGTGGTCTGGCGCGACGACTGGCTGTGGCTGAAGGACGGCGGGATGCTGCCGCCCGCGACGATTGACCTGCCCGCGACGCGGACGGCGGCGGGCCAGATCGAGCGGAGCTTCACCGGGCCGACCCTGCCACCAGAGTTCCAGTGGCTGCGGACACCTTATCCCGAACGTCTGTTCACAATGACCGGCAGCGCCCTGCGGCTGACTGGCCGCGAAAGTCTGGGCTCGTGGTTCGAGCAAAGCCTTGTCGCGCGGCGGCAAGAGGAACCAGCCTACAGCGCCGAGGCGGATTTCATCGCTGATCCAAAGACCTGGCAGCAAGCGGCGGGTCTGATCACCTATTACAACCGACACAAGTTCCACGCCGCCCTGATCACGCATGAGGATGGTGAACGAGTGGTCACAATCCTGTCCTGCCTGGGGGATTGGCCGGGCGAGGCGCTGACGTTCCACAGCCGGACCGCCGTTCGGGATGGAACACTTACGCTGGGCGTCGTGGTGGACCATGCCACGCAACGCTTTTCGGTGAACGGGGATCCGGTGGGGCCGGAGCTTGACGCCGCGCTGGTGTCTGACGAAGGCGGCCGGGGCGAACATGCGTCCTTTACCGGGGCATTCGTCGGGGTCGTGGCATATGACATGACCGGGCAGGGCTGGACGGCGGACGTGACGCGGTTTGTCTATGACGACGGGATTTGATCAACTCTTGATCCCCCGGAAACTGACGTCATAAAGGGGGCAGGCTAGAGGAGCCCCCGATGGATGTCGACGACCGCAAGATCCCCAGCCATGAGGTCACCTACGCGCGCCTGCGCGACATGATCCTGTTTGGCCATCTCGCGCCCGGGGCGCCGGTCACGATCCAGGGCCTGATTGCCGATCTGGGGGCGGGCATGACCCCGGTGCGCGAAGCGATCCGCCGGTTGACCGCCGAGGGCGCGCTGTTGCCGCAGGGCAACCGCCGGGTGGCGGTTCCCCAGTTGTCCGCCGAGATGCTGGAGCAGGTGGCCTTTGCCCGCCTGGCGATCGAGCCGAAGCTGGCCGAACTGGCAGGCCCGCGCCTGACTCTGGCGCAGATCGACCGATTGGACGCGATCGACGCCGCCGTAAACCGCGCCATCGAGGGCGGCAAATTGCCCGACTATCTGGCGGCCAATCACGCCTTTCACTTCGCCCTCTACGAGGTGGCCGAAGCCCCGGTGCTTATCGACCTTGCACGGTCCTTGTGGCTGCGCGCCGGGCCAAGTCTCCGCGCCGTCATCGACCGCTATGGCCGCGACGCCGCGCCGGACCTGCACCGCGAAGCGCTGGCCGCGATGCGCGCGGGCGACGCCACGGCGCTGTCGGACGCGATCCGGCGCGACATCCAGCAGGGCATCGACCATGTCCGCCAGGCCCTGTCCGAAGCGCCCTGACCTGCGCTTGCGAAACAGGGCGCCGTGCGGCGCGAAGACCTTTCGTCTCGTCGTCGGGCTTCGCCTCCTCCTCGGCTGATGGGGGTTTCACCCCCAAACCCCCGAGAGTATTTGGAAAAAAGCAAGCCTCGTCGGGACTGTCCTGCCTGGCGCATAATTTGATCAAATTTCTTGAACGGTCGCGCGTTTGATCATATCCTGCACTCAAGACGGGGCAGACGGCCCTGCCGATTCCTGCGAGGTCTGCCCCATGAACATGATCACCAACCACATGCCGACCGCCGAGCTGCAGCGCCTGGACGCCGCGCACCACTTTCATCCCTTCACCGACAAGGCGGGCCTTGCCGCCAAGGGCGCGCGGGTCATCACGCGGGGCGAGGGCGTCTGGCTGACCGACAGCGAAGGCCACCGGATCATCGACGGTATGGCGGGCCTGTGGTGCGTCAACATTGGCTACGGGCGCAAGGAGCTGGCGCAAGTGGCGGCGCGGCAGATGGAGGAGTTGGCCTATTACAACACCTTCTTCCAGACGACCCATGTGCCGGCGATTGCTCTGGCGGCAGAGATTGCCAAGCTTGCCCCGGGTGATCTGAACCACGTGTTCTTTGCCGGGTCGGGGTCCGAGGCGAACGACACCAACATCCGCCTGGTGCGCCGGTACTGGGACGTGAAGGGCATGCCCTGGCGCAAGACGATCATCGCGCGCTGGAACGGGTATCACGGGTCCACGATGGGGGGCGGCAGCCTTGGCGGGATGAAGCCGATCCATGCCCATGGCGGCAAGATCGACGGGATCGAACACATCGACCAGCCCGACTGGTGGAGCGAGGGCGGCGACATGACGCCGGATGACTTTGGCCTGGCCCGCGCGCGGCAGCTGGAGGAGAAGATCCTGCAGCTTGGCCCCGACAACGTGGCGGCCTTCATCGGCGAGCCGGTGCAGGGTGCGGGTGGGGTGATCATCCCTCCCGTGACCTACTGGCCGGAAATCCAGCGGATCTGCGACAAGTACGGGATCCTGCTGATCGCGGATGAGGTGATCACCGGGTTCGGGCGCACCGGCAACTGGTTCGGCAGCCAGACCTTTGGCATCAAGCCGCATATCATGACCATCGCCAAGGGCCTGTCGTCGGGCTATCAGCCGATCGGCGGCAGCATCGTCTGCGACGAGGTGGCCGAGGTTGTCGGCGGGGCGGGCGAGTTCTTCCACGGCTACACCTACTCGGGCCACCCGGTTGCAGCGGCGGTGGCGCTGGAGAATCTGCGGATCATGCAGGACGAGAAGATTGTCGAGCATGTGCGGGACGTGGCGCATCCCTATCTGAAGGAACGCTGGGACGCGCTGGCCGAGCATCCGATGGTGGGCGAGGCCAAGCTGGTCGGCCTGATGGGGTCGATCGCGCTGACGCCGGACAAGGCCAAGCGGGCCAGCTTCCCCGAAGCGGCGAATGTCGGCTACCGGACGCGCGAGCGGTGCTTTGCCAACGACCTGATCATGCGGGCCGTGGGGGACCGGATGATCATCGCCCCCCCCCTGGTCATCACGACGGACGAGATCGACATCCTGATCGACCGGGCGAAGAAAAGCCTGGATGAAAGCTATGCCAGCCTGAAGGCGGACGGGATGTTTGTCGCGAGGTGACAGCTGTCCACAGTGGACATTTCTTGAGAAACGCTGAGTATCAATCACTTGGCGTTTCCCATTAACACTTTGTCAGGATTTGGCGCAGGCGTAGGGTGGGCAATATTGCCCACCTTACTCTTGCGGTCGTCCTGCGCCGCTTCCGCTTCTTCCAAGCGTTGGAGCGAGGGGTTTCACACCCCTCGCGCTCCCCGTGGGATATTTGTGCAGAGAGGAAGGAAAGTCCTGATTGAAATGTCTGGACGGGTCGGGGCGTGGCGTATGACAGTGAAATTCATCTGACAGAATGGGGTGGCGACCGTTAGGGTGCCGCCGAAAGCTGTTATCAAGGACCGAAGATCATGCCCGTTACCCGCCGCGCCGCCCTGACCCTGACCCTGTCCGCGCTGGCGGCTCCCGCCCTGATCCGCCCGGCACGCGCGGCCTGCGCGCCGGTCGACCTGGGCGCGGGCATCGCGTTCACGCGCAAGGACGGATCCAAGGGGCTGGCGCAGCGCGAGGGCGACGTGGTGCGCATCGACTATGTCACCAATCGCGGGGCCTGGACCGATATCCGGCGGGTGAAGAACGGCGTGTTCGAGGTCAGCCGCGACGTCGAGGAAAGCGAAGAGCCGATGGTCGGGTCCTCAACCCCGAGTTACAGCTGGACCTACAGCCCGAAGATCATCACGCCGGTGGACGGGGCAAGCTGGTCGGGCCGGGTGAAGGAAGTGGTCGAGGTGACGATCAGCGACGAGAACTCGACCGTCGATCGTCGCCGTCGCCGCTGGGATGCGATCTACCGCTGTTTCGAGCCGCGCGAAGTCAAGCTGTCGGGGTGCACCTACCAGGCGCTGACGGTCGAGGCGACCTACAGCGGCGACGGAGGTGGGCACAGCATCCGCTGGGTCTACTTTCCCGAGATCGGCCTGGGGCTGGAGACGCGGCGCAATGGCACGGGCAACGGGCTGGTGGCGATGGGGCCGGCCTGACTGGCCAGGGCCGGGCGGGTCGGGCGGCGGCGGGGCTGGCGGATCAGCGTTTCGGCCACCTGCCCTGGTTGATCGCCCAGGCGCCGATCATCCGCCCCGCGCGCGGGCCTTCGGTCGGGGGACCGATCAGGATCAACCAGGGCAGGTGGGAGATGACCTGCGTGCCCGCCGTCCTGCCGATGGTATAGCCGCGCAGCATCCAGATCCCGCTGAGCGCCGCGATCAGCCCCGCCGGAACCCCCAGCCGACCCGATATCCGGTGCCAGCGGCTGGCGTGCGGTACAGCGAGCTGATGACCAGCCGCCGCTACCGCATCGTCTTTGATTTTCTGGCCGACGCGTTGCAACGCGGTGCAGAGCCGCGCGCGGACTTGCCCGTGGCTGCGCGGCTCCCTTGAGTTTGCCGCCCCTTGACCCTACACGTTGGGGAAACGACGAAGGACGGCCCCCATGCGCATTCACCAGGACCTTGCCGACACGATCGGGAACACGCCGCTTCTGAAGCTGCAGAAGGCGTCAGAGATGACGGGCTGCACCATTCTGGGCAAGGCCGAGTTCATGAACCCCGGCCAGTCGGTCAAGGACCGGGCTGCGCTTTACATCATCAAGGACGCCGTCGCGAAGGGGTTGTTGAAGCCGGGCGGGACGATTGTCGAAGGCACGGCGGGCAACACCGGGATCGGGCTGGCGCTGGTCGGCGCGTCGATGGGGTTCCGGACGGTGATCGTGATCCCGGAAACGCAGTCTCAGGAAAAGAAGGACATGCTGCGGCTGGCGGGGGCTGAACTCGTGCAGGTTCCGGCCGCGCCCTACCGCAACCCGAACAACTATGTCCGCTACTCGGGCCGTCTGGCCGAGGTGCTGGCGAAGTCTGAGCCGAACGGGGCGATCTGGGCCAACCAGTTCGACAATGTGGCGAACCGCCAGGCCCATATCGAGACGACCGGACCGGAAATCTGGGAAGAGACCGGCGGCAAGGTCGACGGGTTCATCTGCGCGGTGGGGTCGGGCGGGACGCTGGCGGGCGTCGGCATGGCCTTGCAGCCGAAGGGCGTGAAGATCGGTCTGGCCGACCCGGAAGGGGCGGCGCTGCATGCGTTCTACACGACCGGCAAGCTGGAAAGCCCCGGCACGTCGATCACCGAAGGCATCGGCCAGGGCCGGATAACGGCGAATCTGGAAGGCTTCACCCCCGATTTCAGCTACCGCATCCCCGATGCCGAAGCGCTGCCTATCATCTTTGACCTTCTGACGGACGAGGGCCTGTGCATGGGCGGATCGACCGGCATCAACATCGCGGGCGCGATCCGAATGGCGCGCGAGATGGGGCCGGGCAAGACCATCGTCACCATCCTGTGCGACTATGGCAGCCGCTATCAGTCCAAGGTCTATAACCCGACCTTCCTGCGCGAAAAGGGTCTGCCGGTGCCCGACTGGCTGGACCGCCCGGCCCGTCCGATCCCGCCGGTGTTCGAGGACGCATGATCCGCCTGCTGCACGGTCTGGTGCTGGTCCTTGCCCTGCTGGCGGGGCCGCTTGCCGCGCAGGACCTGCCCGGGCCGACGGATGGCGTCTTTGTCGACGAGGCCGGGGCCGCGCTGAACTATGACGACTGGCAGCGGATGGCCGAACGGGCCGAGGCCGAGATTGCCGAACGCCGCACCTCCAGCGACCGGCTGGAGGAGATTCGCCTGCAGCTTGCCCAATGGCGCGCGGCGCTTCTGACGGCGCAGAACGCGAACTCGGCCCGGATCGGCACCGTGCGCGAACAGATCGCCGCGCTGGGCCCGGCCCCGGCGGAAGGCGAAAGCGAGGCCGACGAGATCAGCAGCCGACGTCAGGAACTGGCGCAGCAACTGGTCAAGTTGCAGGCCCCCGGCATCGCGGCGGAAGAAGCCTATCGCCGCGCCGACGGGCTGATCCGGGAGATTGACCGCACCTTGCGCGAACGCCAGGCGGACGAGCTGTTGCAGCTTTGGCCGTCGCCGGTGAACCCCGGCAACTGGCCCGAGGCCGCCATCGGTCTGTCCGACACCGTGCTGCGGCTATGGGACGAAGCCGTCACCGCCTGGACCGACCCCAAGGCGCGGACTGAACTTTTCGACAACATGCCGCTGATCCTGGTGCTTTTGGGCGTGGCGCTGGCGCTGGTGGTCTATGTCCGGCGCTGGGTCGAACGGTTTGCCGAACGGCTGCAACAGGGCGCGTCCGTCCGGGGGCGCAAGGTGTGGTCGCTCCTCGCCTCGTCGGGCGAGATCATCTTGCCGACGCTGGGGGTCGTGGCGCTCGCCACCGCGCTGATCGCCAGCGGAATGCCGGGCGAGATCGGGCGCAACATCGTCGCGGCGCTGCCGCTGATCGGCTTTGTGATCTTTGCCGCCGCCTGGCTGGGCGCGCGGGCCTTTCCCCGGGTGCAACTGGACGGTGCCGTCCTGCCGATGCCCCCCGAACGCCGGGCCGAAGGGCGGTTCCTGTCGGTCCTGATGGGGCTGGTGATCGCGACCGAGATGCTGCGGTCGGCGGCGATGGATGCCCAGGGCTATTCCGACGCGACGACGGCGGTGATGACCTTTCCGATCCTGCTGACCGGGGGCCTGATCCTGATGCGGACCGGGCGGCTGTTGCGGCTGACCCGCGACGCCGAGGACAAGAGCTATGTCCTGCGTCTGCTCTTGGTCTTTGCCCGTGCGCTGACGGTGGTGGGCGCGCTGGGTCCGGTGCTGGCGGGGTTCGGCTATGTCCAGGCGGCGACGGCGCTGATCTATCCGGCGATCCTGTCCTTGGGCCTGATCTCGCTTCTGTTCATCCTGCAGCGCCTTTTAGGCGATGTCTGGGCGCTGGTGGTCAAGGCCGACGAAAAGGCCGGGGATACGCTGGTGCCGGTGCTGGCCGGGTTCGCGATGACGCTGGCCTCGTTGCCGGTGTTCGCGCTGATCTGGGGCGCGCGGTTTTCCGACCTGACCGAACTCTGGACCCGCTTTACCGAAGGCTTCAGCCTGGGCGGGGCCACGATCTCGCCCACCGACTTCATGATCTTCGCCGTCGTCTTCGTGATCGGCTACATGCTGACGCGGCTGTTTCAGGGGGCTTTGCGGTCCACCATCCTGCCCAAGACCCGGATCGACCAGGGCGGGCAGACCGCCCTTGTGGCGGGTGTCGGCTATGTCGGCATCTTTCTGGCCGCCCTCGCCGCGATCAACGCCGCCGGGATCGATCTGTCGGGCCTTGCCATCGTCGCTGGTGCCCTGTCGGTCGGCATCGGTTTCGGCCTGCAGCAGATCGTGTCGAACTTCATCTCGGGCATCATCCTTCTGGTCGAACGCCCGGTCAGCGAGGGCGACTGGATCGAAGTCGGCGGCGTGCAGGGCAGGGTGCGCGGCATCTCGGTCCGCTCGACCCGCATCGAGACGTTTGACCGCAACTTCGTCATCGTCCCCAATGCCGACCTGATCACCGGGCGCGTGACCAACTGGACGCGGTTCAGCCTGGCGGGCCGCCTGATCGTGCCGGTGGCGGTGGCGCAGGGCTCTGATACCCGGCAGGTCGAACGCATCCTGCGCGAGATCGTCGAAGCCCAGCCGCTGGCGATCCTGAATCCGCCGCCGCTGGTCGCTTTCATGGGCTACACGACGAACCAGCTGACCTTTGAAATCCGGGTCATCCTGCGCGACGTGAACTTCAGCCTGCAGGTTCGCAGCGACATCAACCACCTGATCATGGAGCGCTTTCGCCAGGAGGGCATCCATATCCTGCCGCCCCCAGCACCCCCGGCCGAGCCTGATCCCGTCAAGACCGCCGAAACCGTGCTGGCGCTGGCCGATCTGGTGCAAAGGGACCGCGATGCGCCCGCCCCGCGCGCCGGGCGCAAGACCGCACCTCCGCCGCCCGGCACTGTAAAGGGGGCCGACCGATGACAGACCTTCTGTTCCGCGACGATCCGTACCAGACCGGTGCCGATTGCCGGATCATCGCCCACACGCCCGAGGGTGGGCTGATCGTCGACCGTTCGATCTTCTATGCGACCGGGGGCGGCCAACCCGGCGACAGCGGCATGCTGGACTGGGCCGGGGGCCGTCTGCCGATCGCCACCGCGATCAAGGTCGATGGCGGCATCGCGCTGTTGCCGGCCGAGCCGCTGGCGATGCCGCCCGTAGGCGCCGAGGCGCGGCAAGTGCTGGACTGGACCCGCCGCCACCGGCACATGCGGGTGCATACCGCGCTGCACCTTCTGTCGGTGGTGATCCCCTTGCCGGTGACCGGCGGGGCCATCGCGCAGGACAAGGGGCGGCTTGACTTCGACATGCCCGACCCGCCCGGCGATGTCGCGGCGATCGAGGGCATCCTGAACAGCCTGATCGACCGCGATCTGCCGGTGACCGAAGACTGGATCACCGATTCCGAGCTGGAGGCGAACCCCGGCCTGGTGAAGACGATGTCGGTCCGCCCGCCGGTGGGCCAAGGCCGGGTGCGGCTGATCCGGATCGGGCAGGGCGCGGGCCAGATCGACCTGCAACCCTGCGGTGGCACCCATGTCGCCCGCACCGCCGAGATCGGTCGCATCGCCATCGGCAAGATCGAAAAGAAGGGCCGCCAGAACCGCCGGGTGACGATCAGCCTGGTCGGATGACGACTGGCCAGGGCTCCGCCGGTGCAGAAGCGACAGATCCTGGGGGCGTCACGGCCTGCCAGGCGGCCCGGTCCGTGGGCGATCCCGTCCGCCCGGCGCGGGCTTGGAGTGCCCCGCGACCACCTCCTTGGACAATCGCCCCCCGCCGCCGCCTTCCTGCTTGCAAACCGCGATGCGACTTGGCAGAAGGGCGCCCACGGACAGTTGGCCGAGTGGTCGAAGGCGCACGCCTGGAAAGTGTGTAGGCGGGGAACCGTCTCGAGGGTTCGAATCCCTCACTGTCCGCCATAACATATTGATATTGCACGATTTTTCCGAGATCTCCGGTATTTCCCCGCGGTTCCGGGGGTTAGGCGGGCGCTTCTCCGACGGAGACGCTCCGACCCCTCTCCAATCCCTGCAAATTGGCCTCGCGTCTCCGTAGGCCGCGCGTTCCGTTCGGTTTGCCCACGCGCAAAGAACAGGGAATTATCAGTGAATTTCGGTTTTTCAGGGCCAGTTTGGCGATTTTGCGCCTCAAATCCTCGCGCGTTTTCCGTGGGTTACGGCCGAATTCCCTGCTCCTCAGGAACAGGGAATTTAATTCGGCGTATCAGGGAAGAAAATTCGGCCGAACAGGGAAAGAATTGGGAAGAACAGGGAAGGGCAGAAAGCCGGTTCGCGAAGTTGCCGGAGGGTGTTCGCCAACACTCGAAGGTGTTGCTTTCGCTGGCCCGTGTCACCCGATCTCGAAAAGCGTAGCCTGTTCGTTCCAACCCATCGGGATGTCGTCGCGGATCAGTTGCGCGACCGATAAATGCACCGGCTGCCGCCCGTCGAGGATCGCGGCCTGCAGCTTCGGGGCCAGGAAGGCCAGTGGGATTCGGGTGCGGATGTAGGGCTCGGATCGTCCGGTCTCTCGGGCGATCTCGGTGAGGGAGGTGCCCCGGCGCAAGGCCCGCGCCCAGAGATGCGCTTCCGCCAGG
>JAKQLM010000387.1 GCA_029567145.1 Pseudomonadota bacterium | reverse complement strand
GATGAAATCTGGCCGCGTGGTGGAACAGGGCCTGACCGACCAGGTGCTGGATGACCCGCAGCATGCCTATACCCAACTGCTCGTTTCCTCTGTCCTGCAGGTGTAAGCCCATGATCCGGATCGAAAACCTGTCCAAATCCTTCACGCTCCACAATCAGGGCGGGGCGGTGATCCCGGTCATGGCCGGGGCGGCGTTGACCGTGGACACCGGCGAATGCGTCGGCCTGACCGGCCAATCCGGGGCGGGCAAGTCAACGCTGATGCGGATGGTCTATGGCAACTACCTGACGGCGGGAGGCAGTCTGCGCGTTGGCGGGCTGGATGTCGCGACGGCGGAACCGCGCGAGATCATTCGCCTGCGCCGGGAAACGCTGGGCTATGTCAGCCAGTTCCTGCGCGTCGTGCCCCGCGTCCCCACGCTGGATGTGGTGGCCGAGCCCCTGCTGGCGCTTGGTACCCCTTTGCCTGAAGCCCGCGACCGGGCGGCGGGCCTGCTGGCACGGCTGAACATCCCCGAGCGGCTGTGGTCGCTGTCGCCGACTACCTTTTCGGGCGGCGAGCAGCAGCGGGTGAACATCGCGCGCGGCTTTGCGCATGGCTATCCGGCGCTTTTGCTGGATGAACCGACCGCCAGTCTTGATGCGGCGAACCGCGAGGTCGTGCTGACCCTGATCGAAGAGGCCAAGGCGCGCGGTGCGGCGATCCTAGGCATCTTTCATGATGAGGCGGCGCGGGAGCGGGTCTGCGACCGGTTGATCGATGTGACGGGCTTTACCCCCGGCCTGAAATCCGGGGTCGCGGCATGATCTTTGCGGTGGTCGGGCCTTCGGGGGCGGGCAAAGACACGCTGATTGCCGGGGCCATGGCGGCGCGGCCCGACCTGCGGTTGGTGCGTCGGGTGATCACCCGGCCCACCGAAGCGGGGGGCGAGGATTTCGAGGGCGTCTCGGCGCAGGAGTTCGTGCTGCGGCAGGAACGCGGCGAATTCGCGCTGCACTGGCAGGCGCATGGGCTGGCCTATGGCATCCCGAAAGCGCAGGTCGAAGGGACTGGCGACGTGATCT
>JAKQLM010000385.1 GCA_029567145.1 Pseudomonadota bacterium | reverse complement strand
GAGCCGTCGAAATAGCCTTCGTCCACGGTGTTCAGGCTGCCTAGGACAAGATCGTCGGTGGACATGAACGGGAACTCTGCGCCGATCTGGTCGGGGGTCAAGATGCGCGTCCCCGCCCCCGCTGCGGCCTGCACCCGCTGGTTGGCGCGCAGGGTGGCGGCGAAATCTTCGGTGTCAGCGAGGTAAAGGTAGCCGAAGTTCTGGATCTTCAGCTCGGGCACCCGGTCGTCGCCGCCCATCCGCTGACGCAAGGACTGGACGAAATCCGCCCCGAACTGCGAGATGCGGATGTTCAGCTCGGTCGAAAATTGCTGCCTGATGCAGGAGAACGACAGCGTCGTCGCGGCCTGGGCAAAGCTGGGGTCGCGTTCCACCACAAGAACCCGTCCGGCAAAGCCCATCCGGGTCAGCCACCAGGCGGTAGAAGACCCCATGATCGCCCCGCCGATGATCACCACATCATAGGTCGCCTGCTTCGGTTCCGCCAAAAATCCCTGCATGTCCGCCCCGCCTTATCTTGTCCGGCCCGGGTGTAGCGCAGGTTCCGGGAAGGGTAAATGCGCCCCGCTTCAGGGCGCGTCCGGCGGGATGTCGACCGTCGGAAGCCAGGGCTTCACGTCCAGAAGCGGTGTCCCGTCAAAGGCGTCCGCAGCGTCCAGCGTCAGCAGGCCCTCCTTGAGATCAATCGCCAAGAGCCGCACCACGGCCAGGGCCACCGGGTTCGGCCTGGCAGGCGAGCGCAGCGCGAAAACGCCCGCCGGGCCGTCGCGATGCGCGGGGTTTTGCACGATCACGTCGCGCCGGGCGGCGCCGGTCCAGTACAACAGGATCACCGCCTGCCCGGCCTGCAGCCCCAGCAGTCCGGGGCGGTACGGAGGCGCGATTTCGGCGGTGAAACTGCCGCCCCTTTCCCGCGCCTCGCGCAGGTTCTTCGGGCAGTTGCCGCGCGTCCAGGGCGTGCGCAACTGCCCGATGAAGCTTAGCCCCGCATCGTCAGACCCGGCGGGGTCGGGGTCAAGCGCGACCTCGCCCGGGCGAAGATCCGGTGGTTGCGGGCGGTCGACATCCATCACAGGCCATCCTTCCTTGATCGCAGGTGTCAGAATGGGATCTGCGCCCGGAATGGTCCAGACCCTCAGGGGTTTGTTGCACCATGCTCCATCTTGGAATGGTCCATCTCGCCCTCGCCCATCGGCGGATCGATCTGGAACTCGATCTCGACGCGGCCCGCGCGTTCAAAGATCAGCACGGCCTTGTGCATCTCGCCTTCGGTCAGGGGGCCGGTCAGGCCCATGAACATGATGTGGTAACCGCCATGTTCCAGGTTCACGGTCTGGCCCGGAGGGATCTCGATGGCGTCAACATGCTCCATCGTGCCGACCCCGTTGGCATCGACCTTGCTTTCATGGGTTTCCGACTTGGCGGCAATGCCGCTTTCGACGCCGATCAGCCGCTCGATCTCGGTGCCGGTGTTGGTGATGGCCATGAAGCCCCCTGCGGCCTTGGCCGACGCGGCGGGCTGCGGGATGTGAGGGTGGGTGATTTCCAGGTCCCCTGCCGTGATGCCATGCGCAAGCGCGGGGCCGACAAGGAAGAGAGAGGCCACAAGGGCCAGGATGCGGGTCATGGGAAGTCTCCTATTTGGGAACGGGAAAGGGGCGCCTTCCGGCACAGGTGCCGAAAGGGGCCAGGTGAAGGCCCGAACGGGACGTGGGACGCTTCCCACCATGCGGGCCGGGGAAAGCATCAGTTGACCAACCGCTTCAGCGGCGGGACGGCGGACAGCAGGACAAGGTCCAGCACGATCACCGCCAGCAGGGCGATGCCAAGCATCGGAAACGCCAGCGACAGGCCAAGCGTGATCAGGATCGCGCCCTTGGCATAGGGAATGTCGGCCGGACGCGGCGGGGCACCAAGCCGCGCACCCGCAGGCCGCCGCTTCCACCACAGGATCAGCCCCGAGACCGACATGAGCAGGATGCCAAGGCAGAAGGCGGTGTTCAGCGCGATGTTCCACAGGCCAAGGTCGCCCTCGTGGAAGGCGACGCCCCAGGCCATCGCCATGGCGTAAAGGCTGTAGTCGGCATAGCGCACGTCGGCCAGCACGTTGCCGGTGAACTGGTCGATGTGGATCGTCCGGTCAGCCGCCGGGTTCGGGCCGTCGTTCGACATGCTGTCATGGCTGATCGTGTAGACGCCGCTGTCATCGGCGGGCAGGTTCATCTGGAAGCGGTGCACAAAGCCCAAAGTCCCGGCAAAGGCGGCGACCGCATCCACCGTCACCGGCCCCCGGATCGCGGCAGTTCCGGCCAGAGAGCCGGATTCGGGCAGCGGCGTCTGCTCCAGGTTCCATGGGACTTCCTTGGCGGCACCATGGTTCATGTCGGCATGGGTGGCGTCCGACAGGGGCACGTTGTCCCACTTCTCAGCCGGGAAGGTGGACCAGGCCTGGACCAGTTTTGCCCCCCAAAGCCCGGCCCAGCTGAGGCCCGAGATCAGGAACACCACCAGCACAAGGCTGACCCAAAGGCCCAAAGCGCCG
>JAKQLM010000521.1 GCA_029567145.1 Pseudomonadota bacterium | reverse complement strand
TTGCCATCCGGCCCGACACAGTTCAGCCCCTTGGCGATGATCCGCGCGGTCGTGGTCTTGCCCACCCCCCGCACGCCGGTCATGACGAAGGCATGCGCGATCCGGTCCGCCGCAAAGGCGTTCTTCAGCGTGCGCACCATCGCCTCTTGCCCGATCAGATCGGCAAAGGTCTGCGGGCGGTATTTGCGGGCCAGAACCTGATAGGCGGGTTGATCGGACATGAAGCTCCCCTAAGCCGCCAAGCTTAGACCGGGCGGGTTAGGGGAGCAAGTCGCGACGCCCTAGGACTTGCCGCGCTTTCGGGCCTTTGCCGCCTGGACGGTCTTGGCCATCTTGCCGAACTTGCGCATCCGCTCGCGCGCTTCGGCCGGGGTTTCCTTGTGGATGCGGTCCTCGCGCCGCAGCTTGTCCCAGCGTTTGAGCCGCGCTTCGTCCAGCCGCCCTTCGCGGATCGCCAGTTGCAAGGCGCAGCCCGGTTCGGAGGTGTGGGTGCAATCACGGAACTTGCACTGGCCCAGCAGCTCGGTCACGTCCTCGAACACCGCGTCGATGCCTTCGACCGCGTCGGCCAGGCTGAGCGACCGCATTCCCGGCGTGTCGATCAGCCAGCCGCCGCCGGTCATCGCGTGGATGGACCGGCTGGTCGTCGTGTGCCGCCCCCGCGCGTCGCTTTCGCGGATCGCCCCGGTTTCGCCCGTCGTGCCCGTCAGCGTGTTGGTCAGCGTGGTCTTGCCGACGCCCGAGGTTCCCAGAAGGGCGACCGTCTGCCCCTCTCGACACCACGGCGCCAAGGTTTCGGCAACCGTCGGATCGCGCGCGTCCAGCGCCAGCACAAGCTGGTTCCGGCGCAGGTGTCCGGCCTGCACGCGGTAGCTTTCGGCATCGTCGCTGGTGTCCGCCTTGGTCAGCAGGATCACCGGCTCGGTCCCCGATTCGGCGGCCAGGGCCAGATACCGTTCCAGCCGCGCCGGGTTGAAGTCGGCGTTGCACGACGTGACGATGAACAGCGTGTCCACGTTGGCGGCGATGTTCTGCACCAGGTTGCCGGTCCCGGCCGCCAACCGGGAAAGAAGCGTCTTGCGGTCAAGACAGCGGACGATCCGTTCGCCGTCGGACAGGACCCAGTCGCCAATGGCCAGATCGCCCGCCGTCAGCGTGCCTGTCATCGGCAGCGTGACCGGGCCTTCGGCGGACAGCCCGTCGATCCGGGCGCGATGCACGCCCGAGATGCGGATCGGGGTCAGGTCGAGGTCGGCTTCGTCAAGTTGAGAAAGGAAGAAGTTGCTCCAGCCCAGGCTGGCCAGCGTCAGTGGATGATCCAATGGATGCGTTCCCTGCAAACGTCACGAATGCCCG
>JAKQLM010000373.1 GCA_029567145.1 Pseudomonadota bacterium | reverse complement strand
CCTGCTACAACGGATCGACCGCGACCTGAACCGCAGGCTTGCCGCCCCCGGCCCGGCCCCCTTGCCCGACGCCCTTCTAACCCAGCTTCACGCCCTCCACGCCCAACATGTTGAGTGATCCAATGCCCCGCGATCCCCGCTTTGATGCCCTGTTCCAACCCCTGAAGATCGGTCCGGTCACCGCGCCCAACCGCTTCTGGCAGGTCCCGCATTGCACCGGCATGGGCAACCAGCACCCCGCCAGCCTGGCCGCGATGCGGGGGGTCAAGGCCGAAGGCGGCTGGGGCGTGGTGAACAGCGAATACTGCTCGATCCACCCCAGTTCCGACGACACCCCCGCCCCCTATGCCAGCCTTTGGGACGATGGCGACACGGCCAACATGGCCGCGATGGCCGATGCCGTCCACGCCCACGGCGCGCTGGCGGGGGTGGAACTCTGGCACGGCGGCGGACGCAGCGCCAACGTCCTTAGCCGCCAGCCAAGCCTTGGACCGGAAAGCATTTTATCGGCAACGGCCCCGTGGCAGAACCAAACGATGGACCGCCAGGACATCAAGGCGCTGCGCGACTGGCACCGCGCCGCCGCGCTGCGCGCCAGAGCGGCCGGCTTCGACGTGGTCTATGTCTACGCCGCCCACACCTACCTTCTGGCGCAATTCCTGGACCCGGTCCTGAACCGCCGCCCGGACGCGTATGGTGGCTCGTTCGACAACCGTACCCGCCTGATCCGCGAGCTTCTGGAAGACACCCGCGACGCCATCGGCGACCGCGCCGCCATCGCGATCCGGATCGAGGTGACCGACGAAGACGGCGGCAACCAGACCGCCCGGGCCGAGTTTCTGGGCCGCATCGCGCCCCTGGTCGATGTCTTCGACGTGACGATCCCCGATTACGGCACCGAAATGGGCCCCTCGCGCTTCGTCAAAGAGGCCGCGCTGGAAACCCACATCGCCCATGTCCGCGCCACCACCGCCAGGCCCGTGGTCAGCGTCGGACGCTTCACCAGCCCCGACACCATGCTGTCGCAACTCCGCCGTGGAATCCTGGATTTCATAGGCGCAGCAAGGCCTTCCATCGCCGACCCCTTTCTTCCGGCCAAGATCCGCGATGGCCGGATCGACGATATCCGCGAATGTATCGGCTGCAACATCTGTTACGCCCATGACGGCCTTGGCGCCCCGATCCGCTGCACCCAGAACCCGACGATGGGCGAAGAATGGCGGCAGGGCTGGCACCCCGAACGGGTTCCCGCCCTCATCGGCCAGGCCGACCCCGTCCTGATCGTGGGCGCCGGTCCCGCAGGGCTGGAGGCCGCCGTCACCCTTGCCAGACGCGGCGTCCCCGTGGTCCTGGCCGAAGCAGGCGAGCCCGGTGGCCGCGTCACCCGCGAGGCCCGGCTTCCCGGCCTGTCGGAATGGAACCGTGTGATCGACTGGCGGCTTGGCCAGTTGAAGAAGCTGCCGCAGGTGACGGTCTATCCCGGAAGCCGGATGACCGCCGCCGACATCATCGACACCGGCATCCGCCAGGTGATGCTGGCGACCGGCAGTCTTTGGCGGGCCGATGGCAGGGGTCGCAGCGCGCCTGGCGGGATGGCCAGCCTTGCCGATCCCCGCACGCGGACGCCAGACCAAGTGCTTGACGGCGCTGTGCTTTCCGGCGACCCGGTGGTGATCTTCGACGACGAAGGCTATCACATCGCCGCCGGTCTTGCCGATCTTCTGGCCAGCAAGGGCCATGCGGTAAGCTATGTCACTCCGGCGGGAACCGTGGCCGAATGGACCGCCTACACGGTCGAGCAATCCCGCCTGCAAGCCCGGCTGATCCGCCTTGGCGTGACGATCCTGACCGGCCAGATCGTCGCCGGTCTGGGTCCGGGGACCGCCCTTCTGGACTGCGCTTATACCGGGCGGCGCACCGAAATCGCGTGCGGCACGCTGATGCCCGTCACCTCGCGCGAACCGCAGGACGGGCTTTGGCACGACCTGCAGGACGCCGGGCTGGCCAGCCTGCAGCGCATCGGCGACGCCCGCGCGCCGGGGCTGATCGCCCATGCCATCCACGACGCCCACGGCGCGGCACGGGCGCACCTGACGCCGCTGCCGCCCCCGAAACGCGAACGCCCCGTGCTGGGGCGACAGCCGTGACCAACCCCACCCGCAGCCTGGAACACCGGATGGGCGACTGGGCCCGCGAACGGCTCCCGTTCGCGCTGGCCGAATTCGTGATGTTCGTCCTGAAGCAGGGCTGGGCCTGCCTGTTCGGCGGGCTTCTGCTGGCGGTCATCATCGCGACAAAGCTGGTCTGGGACCCCGACTGGCCCCTGCAACGCTATGATTTCCTGTTTCTTTTCGCCATCGCCACGCAAGGGCTGTTCCTGGCTGCGAAACTGGAAACCTGGGAGGAGGCGCGCGTCATCCTGCTGTTCCACCTGACCGGAACGGCGATGGAATGGTTCAAGATCCATGCCGGGTCCTGGGCCTACCCCGAGCCGGGGCTGTTCAAACTGATGGGCGTGCCGCTGTTTTCCGGCTTCATGTATGCCTCGGTCGGCAGCTATATCGCCCGGGTGGTCCGTGTCTTCGACATGCGCTTTGCGCCCTATCCCAGCTTTCCCCTGACCCTGATCCTGGCGCTTGCCATCTACGTCAACTTCTTTGCGCACCACTTTCTGCCCGACATCCGCGCCCTGCTGTTCGCGGGGACCGTCATCCTTTTCTACAGAACGAAAATCTGGTTCCGCATCCATGATCGGCACTGGTGGATGCCGCTGCCGCTGGCGGCATTTCTGGCCGCCCTGGCGCTGTGGATCGCCGAGAACGTGGGGACCGCGACCGGGACCTGGGTCTACTCTGGCCAGGTCCCGGGCCAGATCGTCAGCCTGGCCAAGCTGGGGTCGTGGTACCTGCTTTTGTATGTCGCGTTCGTGACGGTGACGCTGGTCACCCGCCGCGCGCTGTCGGATCAGCCGCTGGACCTTACAGAAACCCGCGCCATAGCAGAACCGCCATGATCCCGATCACCAGGAACAGGATGCCATAGCCGACAAAGCCGACCATCCCGGCCACCGTGTCGCGTCTCCGGCCGGCAGGGTCGATCGTGGTCAGATGCCGCACGCAGACATCATAGGCATCGGCCACTTCGCCCATGTCGATCTGGCCCAAAAGCTTGGGATTTCTGGACTTTTCCGCCGCGACGGCCAAAAGGTCGGCCCCGTCGCGCACGCGCTTTGGCAAGATGCGCCCGGCGCGCTTGAGCTTGGCCCCAAGGTCACGGCCGCCGACGGACAGCCGCTCTTCCAAAAGCTGGGCCACCCGATCCGCCATCTGCTGGATCGCCACCGCACCCATGACTTGCCCTCCCTGGTCCCAAGGCGAAACTAGGGGCGAACGGGGCGATGTTCAACCTCTGGCCTTGGACTGCGTGGGCGGCTAGACAGACCCATGCTTGCCACGATCCGTCATCCCGCCACCAAGCGCCAGGAGCCGACCCTGGTCATCGCGCATGGCCTTTACGGCTCGGGCCGGAACTGGGGCGTGATCGCCCGCCGCCTGGCCGACCGGCGCGAGGTCGTGGCGGTCGACATGCGCAACCATGGCGACAGCCCGCGCTTTGCCAGCCAAGGCTATCCCGACATGGCCGCTGATCTTGCCGAGGTGATGGAAAGCCTGGACGCCAGGGGCGATCTTCTGGGGCATTCGATGGGCGGCAAGGCCGCCATGCACCTGGCGCTGACCCGGCCCGCGCTGATCCGTCGTCTGGTGGTGGCCGACATCGCGCCGGTCGCCTACAGCCACGACCAGACCCGCCATGCCGATGCGATGGCTGCGGTGGACCTGTCGCGGATCACCACACGGGCCGAGGCGGACGCGGCCCTTGCCGCCGGGGTCGAGGACCCGGCCTTGCGAGCGTTCTTCCTGCAATCGCTGGACTTTCGGTCACACCCGCCGCGCTGGAAGCTGAACCTGGCCGTGCTGAAGGCCGAGATGCCAAAGATCGTGGGCTGGCCCGGCACGCAAGGCCGGTTCGACGGCCCGACGCTGTTTCTGACCGGGTCGACCAGCACCTATGTCCGGCCCGAGCACCGCGAGACGATCCGGGCCTTGTTCCCGAAGGCCCGCTTCGCGAAAATTCCCGATGCCGGGCACTGGCTGCACGCCGAAGCGCCCCGCGCGTTCGAAGAAACCGTGCGGGTGTTCCTGGAAACCCCGGTTCAGCCGATCTGACGCGCCACGGCCCAACTGACCGGGACCGCCAGCACCGCTCCGGCGGCGGCGGCAACCAGGATCGGCACCAGGGTGACCTGCCCCATGGTCAGGACCGCGATCACGCCGGTGCCCGCCATCGCCGTGCCGATCACAGAATAGAGAATCATCATCAGGCGCATGTCGCGGGTCCTTTCGGCTGACTGGTGCTGCAACCCTATACGGCCCGGCCGCCCGCTGCCTTGATCCCGGTCAATGTTGCCGGCAAAGGTGGGCAGATTGCCCACCCTACGCGGGTGCGGGGCGGGACGTCGTGTGCCTGACGACACCGGCATCACGCGGGGACTTGGCCCCACCGCCGCGGCGACCTAACATGTCAGAAGGGCATGGGGGGGCGCGCATGCAGGCGACACGGCACTGGGACCGGCTGGGCAACGGCGGGCTGACCTTCACCGAGCTTGGTCTGGGGGCGGCCCCTTTGGGCAACCTTTTCCGCGCGATTTCGGACGCGGACGCCCGGACGGTTCTGGACGCGGCCTGGGATGGGGGCGTGCGCTGCTATGACACAGCGCCGCTGTACGGGCTGGGCCTGTCGGAAACCCGGTTGAATCCGTTCCTGCGGGGCAAGCCGCGCGATGCCTATGTCCTGTCGACCAAGGTCGGTCGTCTCCTGGACGCCTCGACCCCGGACACGCGCGACGGGATCGGCAAATGGGTCGATGTCCCGTCCCGCCGCGAACGCTATGACTACAGTCACGACGGCGTGCTGCGCAGTCTGGAGTTCAGCCTGGAACGCTTGGGCCTGGACCGGGTCGATGTCCTTTATGCGCACGACCTGGACCTTTTCAACCACGGCACCCCCGCCGTCCTGCAGGCCAGGCTGGACGAGTTCATGGCCGGGGGCTACCGCGCCCTCCTTCACCTGCGCGACGAAGGGGTGATCAAGGCCTTTGGCGCCGGGTTGAACGAAGCCGAGCCCTGCGACTGGCTGCTGGAGCGGGGCGACTTCGACCTGTTTCTGCTGGCCGGGCGCTATACGCTTCTGGAACAGGGGGCGCAGGGGTTCATGGACCGGGCCGCAGCGCGGGGCGTGGGTGTGGTGATCGGCGGGCCGTACAATTCCGGCATCCTGGCCAGCGGCCCGCGTCCGGGCGCGCATTACAACTATGCCCCCGCTCCGGCTGCGGTCCTGGCCCGTGCCAAGCGCCTGCAGGCGGTTTGCGCCGCGCACGGGGTGCGGCTGGTCGATGCGGCGTTCCAGTTCCCGCTGCGCCACCCGGCCACGGTCAGCGTGATCCCCGGCGGGCAGGGGTTGGCCGAAATGGCCAGCAACCTTGCCGCCGCGCGGGCGGTGATCCCCAGAGCGTTGTGGCAGGCGCTGCAAGCCGACGGCCTGATCCCGGCGCAAGCCCCAGGCTGACGCGGGGACAGGGTGGGCGGGCAGGTCAGGCGTACAGGCTGTCGCGGATCGCGGCTTCGGTGATCTGCGGCCGTTCGGTCAGGGGCAGGCTGACATGCAGCCCGGCTGCCGCCTGTCCAAAGGCCGCCGCCAGCGCCAACGCAGCCCCACGCGCCAGTTCAGCGACCAGCGCCCCGACAAAGGCATCGCCAGCACCACGCAGCGACCGGACCGGAACCGGATGCGCCGGCTGCAGGGTCAGGCCCCCCCTTTCGGCGATGATCAGCCCGGCACGACCTTGGGTGACAATCACCGCAGGCGGACCCTGCGCTGCCAGATCCTCGGCCGCGCGGGTCGCGTCCAGCCCGGCCTCGGCCCGGCCCAGCAGCGCCGCCGCCTGGTGCGGATCGACGATCAGCACGTCGATCAGGCCCAGAAGCCCGGACGCCAACGCGCGGGAGGAGGTGGCCTTGACCACGGTCCGGACGCCTCCGGCCCGTGCGCGGGCGGCAAGGGTCAGGTTCGCCGCATCAGCCAGATCGCTTTGCAGCAAAAGCACCGCGCAATCGCGGGGCAGCGTGACCGCATCGGCCCGCAAAAGCTGGTTCGCCCCCGGCACCACCACCCGCCCGGTGGTCCCGTCCGGCAGCACAGTCGCCACCGTCAGGCCCGATGGCCCGGGATGGGCCTGAACCTGCCCGCGCCGCACGCCCGCCTCGTCCAGGGCCGCGCGCAGGCTGATCGCCACGTCGTCCGAACCGACGGCCCCGGCCAGGTGCACTTCGGCCCCGGCACGGGCGGCGGCGGAGGCCTGCAATGCCCCCCTGCCCCCCAATCCAAAGCGCACCGCACGTCCGGCGACGGTCATGTCCCCTCTGGGAAACGCCGCCGCCTCGACCTCGATCTCGTGATGCAAGGCTCCAGCGCACAGGACAACGGGCCTAGCGGACATCACTGACCCCGGGGCAAAGGGGACGGTTGACCGTCTGGCTGGGCGGGTCGGGGAACGGAGCGGGGCTTGGCGGCATGTCACTTCGGGTCTGCGTGTCGGTCGGGGACCGGATGGTAGGTGCCGCAACCGCTCTGACAAGGGGCGGCACGCGCGACTGTGCCGCCCGCCCGCGCGCGGCGTTCAACAGGCTTGCCAGCCCCCCCGACAGTCATGCCAGTATGAACCGGAAAGTCGGCATCGGGGGCAGCGGCAATGGCGTCACAGGCACGAAACGGGGCGGGTCCCGCCCGCCGGACCGACCCGGGCGACCGATCGGCCCTGCAACCCGCGCGGGCCGGGGCATGAGCGACCATTACCCCGACCACCTGATCGCGCTCCTGGAGGCTGTCTGGGGCGAAGGCTTCATGTCGCCCGGCGGACCGGCAGAAGTCGGCCGCGTGATCGGCGGGCATGAAATACGCGGGGCGAAAGTGCTGGACATCGGCTGCGGCGCGGGGGGCGGGCCGATCACCCTGGCCGAGGCGCAGGGCGTGGCCTATGTCACCGGCATCGACGTCGAGGATGCGGTGCTGGAGCATGCCCGCGCTTTGGTCGCCGCGCGCGGCCTGACTGACCGGATCGGCCTGGTCAAGGTCGCGCCGGGGCCGTTGCCCTTTCCGGGCGAAACCTTCGATCTGGTGTTCTCGAAGGATTCCATTGTCCATATCCGCGACAAGCACGCCCTGATGGCCGAGGTGTTCCGGGTGCTGAAACCGGGTGGCTGGTTCCTGGCGTCGGACTGGCTGATCGGCAGCGACAGCCCCTCGCCCGCGATGCAGGCCTATATCGCGGCAGAGGGCCTGGATTTCGGCATGGCAACGCCGGCCGAATACCGCGATGCAATGCAGGCGGCGGGGTTCACCGCGATCGAGACCCGGTCGCGCAACGAATGGTACCGGCGCGAGGCGCGGGACGAGCTGGCCCGCTTGCGCGGCGTGGTCGGTCGGGTATTGGCCGAAAAGGTGGGCGAGGCGTTCGTGCAGCAGAACATCGGGGTCTGGGAGCGGATGATCCCGGTCCTGGACAGCGGAGAGCATTGCCCGACCCATCTGGCAGGGCAAAAGCCATGAGACCGGCCTATCACTGGCCGGACCCGGACCGCGACTACGCCAACGGGGCATTCATTCCGCAGGGCGCGGACTATCCCGCCCGCTGGGCCGAAGCGGCAGGCCGGTTTCGCACGGATCAGGGCGACCGGGCCGAGCTGGACCTGCCCTATGGCCCCGGCGCACGACAGCGGCTGGACCTGTTCCTGCCCGAAACCACTCCGCGTGGCGTGGTGGTGTTCGTCCACGGCGGCTATTGGCATCTTTTTTCCAAGGCGCACTGGTCGCATCTGGCCGCCGGTCCGCTGGCACGCGGCTTTGCGGTGGCGATGCCGGGCTATACGCTGGCCCCCGCCGCCCGCCTGGCCGAGATCACCACCGAGATCGCGAAAGCCTGCTGGTTCGTCGGCACGCGGGTGCCGGGGCCGATGGTGGTGACCGGCCATTCCGCCGGGGGGCATCTGGCGGCGCGGATGGGCTGCACCGACCTTGCGGTGCCGGTTTCCCGGGTGGTGCCAATTTCCCCGCTGACCGAACTGGGGCCGCTGATGGCGACCGGGATGAACCAGACCCTGCGGATCGATGCCGCCGAGGCGGCGTCGGAAAGCCCGGCCCGGCTGGCCCTGCGGCAGGACGTGGCCGCGCATGTCTGGGTCGGGGCAGCGGAACGTCCGGCGTTCCTGTGGCAGGCGCGGGTGCTGGCCGAGGAATGGGATTGCCCCTGGACCGCCGATCCGGCGCGGCATCATTTCGACGTGATCGACGGGATGGAAGACCCGGCCTCTCCCCTGTGCGCGGCGCTGCTGGACGGGTTCTGATCCGACCGCCGGGCCGGGGGCCAAAATCCTTTGGCAAGGATTTCATATAGGCCCTGGCCCGGCGTCCGGGATGGTCCTAGATCATCGCTTCTTCCGCGCGGCGGGCTTCGGCCTGGCGCGCGGCTTCGATCCGGGCCAGTCGGCGGCGGTTGATCTCATAGGCCACGGCCATGACCAGCGTCACCACGATCAACAGGAACGCCAGTGCGTTGATCGTCGGCGTGATCCCGGACCGGACCTTGGAGAACACATAGACCGTCAGGGTATCCGCCCCGCCGCGCGTGAACTGGGTGACGTTGAAGTTCTCGATCGACTGGAAGAACGCCACCGCCGCCCCGGCCCCGATCGCCGGGTACAGATGCGGCAACAGGATCCGCCGCATCACCTGCGCGTGGGATGCGCCAAGGTCCAGCGCCGCCTCCTCCAGCCCGGCATCAAAGCTTTGCAGCCGGGCCAACACCAGCAGCATGACCATCGCGGCGATATAGCTGACCTGGCCCAGAACGCTTAGATGCAGGCCCGGATTGAACAGGAAGAACTCGGTCCCGATGGCATTGCCCATCTTGGTCCACAGGATCATCGTCGAAATCCCGATCACCACCCCGGGGATCAGGATGGTCGAGATCATCATCCCGTAAAGCGCAGTCCGCGCCTTGCCCGACACCGAATTGACCAGGATCGCGCTTGCCGTGCCGATCACGACCGAGATCAAGGCGACCGCCGCCGCGACCCACAGAGTGTTGACAAAGGCCAGCATCATCCGCTGGTCGTTGATAATCTCGGTGAACCACATCGTGGTCCAGCCCTTCCATGGCACGATGGACAGATCGGAAGAG
>JAKQLM010000363.1 GCA_029567145.1 Pseudomonadota bacterium | reverse complement strand
GGATCACTTGCATGGTCTGGTGCTCCTTATTTCACGGCATAGGGCAGCAGGGCGAGGAAGCGGGCGCGCTTGATGGCCGTGGCCAGTTCGCGCTGCTTCTTGGCCGAGACCGCGGTGATACGGGACGGAACGATCTTGCCGCGCTCAGAGATGTAGCGCTGCAGAAGACGCGTGTCCTTGTAGTCGATCGCCGGAGCATTGTCGCCCGAGAAGGGGCAAACCTTGCGGCGGCGGAAAAACGGTTTGTTCGCCATGTTCTTTGTCCTTTCTCAGATCAACGACGCGGAGCGCCGAACGACGGGCGCTCGCCACGGTCGGCGCCACGATCCGGGCGGTCGCCACGGTCGCCGCCAAAGCTCGGGCGTTCACGGCGTTCACCACCGAACCCACCACGATCGCCACGCTCTTCGCGGTCATCGCGCTTCTGCATCTGGACCGACACGCCTTCGGCATGCTTGTCGACCTTGATGGTCAGCACGCGCATCACGTCGTCATGCAGGCGCATCAGGCGTTCCATTTCCTGAACGGCAGCGGCAGGCGCGTCCGACTTCAGAAAGGCGTAGTGGCCCTTGCGGTTCTTGTTGATCTTGTAGGCCATCGTCTTGACGCCCCAGTACTCGTTTTCAACGACTTTGCCGCCGTTGTCCGCAAGGACGGTCGAGAAGTGTTCGATAAGGCCTTCGGCTTGCGTGTTGGACAGGTCCTGACGCGCAATGAAGACATGCTCATACAATGGCATGCGGTGGTCCTTCGTTTCAGGGCGGCTTCACAGGACGGGCGAAAAGCTTTCCACGGCCCGTCCACGAGAGGCATCGCCGGTTCATGGATATGCGGAAAGCACGCGGCCTTATACAGGGGTTTGCCGGGGGCGCAAGGGAAATGCCCAAGGCATCGGCGCGGACGGGCGGCGCGAATGACGTCTGCGTCAGAACCTGTTCATCTGCGAACAGTCAGCCTACAGGCCTGCCGGATTGCCGCGCTGCGGCATTCCCGGCGATGGTCGCGCGGTCAACCGCAGGCCATACCGGCCCCCAGATCACAAGGTATCCCATGACCCATTTCGCCACCCTGGCCACTTTGGCCGCCCTTGCGGCCGCTCCGGCCTTTGCCGCGCCGCAGACCTACACCATCGATTCCAGCCACGCCCAGATCATCTTTTCGTACAACCACGTCGGCTATTCCACCGGCTACGGCATGTTCTCGGGCTTTGCCGGCCAGGTCGTCTATGACGCCGAGGCCCCGGCTGCGTCCACCGTGTCGGTGTCGTTCCCGGTCAAGTCGATGCTGACCGGCTGGGAAGCCCGGTTCGAACACTTCATGTCGCCCGACTTCTTTGACGCGACCGACGACGAGATGGTGACCTTCACCTCGACCGCCGTCGAAGTGACGGGCGAGACGACCGGCAAGATCACTGGCGAGCTGACGCTGAACGGCGTGACCAAGCCGGTCGTGCTGGACGCGGTCCTGAACAAGGCCGAGGCCTATCCGATGCCGCCGTTTGAAGGCAAACCGGCGCTGGGGTTCAACGCGACGGCCACGGTCCTGCGGTCGGACTTCAACCTGGGGGCCTTTGCGCCGTTCATCAGCGACGAAGTGCAGATCCAGATCAGCTTCGAGGCGATGGTCACCGAATAATCCCGCGCCGCAAGGCAGGGCAGGGGCCGTCCGGGGCAACCCGGGCGGCCCTTTGCCATTCAGAGGTGAGGTGGGCAGACTGCCCACCCTACGCTTGCGCCGATGTCACAACGCGCGCCCGATGATCATCGAGGCTCCGCGTAGGGTGGGCAGACTGCCCACCGTCCCGGCGCAAAAGCAAAGGGCACCCCGAAGGGTGCCCTGCAATCCCGCGAGGGGGATCTGATCTTAGGCGGCTTCCGAGATGAACTTGACCGCGTCGCCGAAGGTCTGGATCGTTTCGGCAGCGTCGTCCGGAATCTCGATCCCGAACTCTTCCTCGAACGCCATCACCAGTTCGACCGTGTCGAGCGAATCCGCGCCCAGGTCATCAATGAACGAGGCCGTTTCCGTAACCTTGTCCTCTTCGACGCCCAGATGCTCGACGACGATCTTCTTCACGCGATCAGCGATGTCGCTCATGTCCGTTCCTCTATCTTGGCAGGGGTTTTCCCGGCCTTTTCCGTTTCGCCCGTCGCCGGGCCCAATCCTGCGCGCCTATAGCAAGGGTCGGGGCGCATGGCAAACCCTTTGATCTGCCCTGCGCGGCAGGGTGTCATACCATTGCCATGCCGCCGTTCACATGCAGCGTGGCCCCGGTCACATAGCCTGCCTCGGACGAGGCAAGATACAGGACCGCCGCCGCGATGTCCTCGGGCTTGCCCATCCGGCCTGCGGGCACGGCGGTCAGGATGCCGGTGCGCTGCGCTTCGTTCAGCTTGTCGGTCATCGCGGTTTCGATGAAGCCGGGGGCGACGCAGTTCACCGTGATGCCCCGGCTGGCCACTTCGGCGGCCAGCGATTTCGACAGGCCCACCATCCCGGCCTTGGACGCCGCATAGTTCACCTGGCCCGCGTTGCCCGTGGTGCCCACCACGGACGAGATGTTGACGATCCGCCCCCAACGCGCCTTCATCATCCCCCGGATCGCGGCGCGGGACAGGCGGAAGACGGCGGTCAGGTTGACGTCGATCACCGACTGCCAGTCGTCATCCGACATCCGCATCGCAAGGCCGTCCTTGGTGATCCCGGCGTTGTTGACCAGGATATCGACCGACCCCATCGCTTCGACCGCGCGCTTGATCAGGCCTTCGACGGCGTCGGGGTCCGACAGGTTGCAGGCCAGCACATGCGCCCGGTGGCCGAGGTCGGCGGCCAGCGCCTGCAGTGGTTCGGTCCGCGTGCCGGAAAGCCCGACCGTCGCCCCCGCCGCGTGCAGCGCCCGGGCAATGTCCGCGCCGATCCCGCCGCTTGCGCCCGTCACCAGCGCCGTCTTGCCTGTCAGGTCGAACATGTCCGTCTCCTATTCCGCTTTTGCCGCAGCAATGTCATCCGGGGTGCCGATCGCCCGGGTCACCGCCCCCGAGGCGATACGCTTGATCATCCCGGACAAGGCCTTGCCCGCGCCAATCTCCCAGAACTCGGTCACCCCGGCGCGTTCCATCCACAACACGCTTTCGCGCCAGCGCACGGACCCGGTGACCTGCGCAACCAGAAGGTCCATGATCCGGTCGGGTTCGGTCACCGCCTCGGCCCGTACGTTCACCACCACCGGCACCGAGGGCGCAAGAATGGGCACGGCAGCCAGTGCTTCGGCCATCACATGCGCGGCAGGCTGCATCAGCGCGCAGTGGAACGGGGCGCTGACCGGCAAGAGGATCGCGCGCTTGGCGCCCTTGGCCTTGGCAATCTCCAGCGCCCGCTCCACCGCAGCCTTGTGGCCGGACACCACGACCTGCGCCGGATCGTTGTCGTTGGCGGCCTGGCACACCTCGCCCTGCGCGGCCTCGTGCGCCACGGCGACCGCCGCCTCGAAGTCCAGCCCCAATAGGGCCGCCATCGCACCGACGCCGACGGGGACCGCCTCTTGCATCGCCTGGCCCCGGATCCGCAACAGCCGCGCCGTATCGGCCAACGTCAGCGATCCCGCTGCGCACAACGCCGAGTATTCCCCCAGCGAATGCCCGGCGACAAAGGTCACATGCTGCATCCCCAGCCCCTCGGCCTCCAGCGCGCGCAGGGCGGCGATCGAGGTCGCCATCAGCGCCGGCTGGGCGTTCCGCGTCAGGGTCAACTCGGAACTGTCACCCTCCCAGATCAGCGCCGACAGCTTTTCGCCAAGCGCCGCGTCAACCTCGTCAAAGACCGCTTTCGCCGCCGGATAGGCCTCGGCCAGGGCGCGGCCCATGCCGATGGTCTGGGCGCCCTGGCCCGGAAAGACGAATGCGCGGCTCATGGTATCCCCCGACTGGCTTTCCCTTCGGATAGCGCGCCCGCGCCATCAGTGCAACCGCACAGGCCTTGTGCGTCGGACCCGCTGCCCTGCGGCGTCCGGCCTGCTATGCTGCGGCCAACGCACGAGGTTCCCATGTCCGCCCGCAATACCCCCCGCAGCTTTGGCACCGTCACCCGCACCTTCCACTGGCTGACCGCGCTCTTGATCCTGACCGCGATCCCGCTTGGGGTCATCGCCAACCGGCTGCCCTATGACACGGCCGAGGCGCTGGCGCAGAAGGCGCAGCTCTTTTCGCTGCACAAGACCCTTGGCATCGCGGCCTTTCTCCTGGGCTTGGCCCGCATCCTGTGGGCGCTGGTCGAGCGTCACCCCGCGCCCCTGCACCCCGACCGCAAGGCTGAACTGACCTTGGCCAGCGCGGTGCATTGGCTGCTGTACATCTCGCTGGTCGCGGTGCCGCTGACCGGCTGGGTCCACCATGCCGCCGTCACCGGCTTTGCGCCGATCCTGTGGCCCTTTGGCCAGACCTTGCCCTTCGTCCCGCAGACCGAGGCGGTGGCCACCACCTTTGCGGCGGCGCACTGGGTCTTTACCAAACTTCTGGGCCTTGCGATCCTTTTGCACATCGCCGGGGCGCTGAAGCACCACCTGATCGACAAGGACGCCACCCTGCTGCGGATGCTGCGCGGGGCCACCGCCCCCGACCAGCCGCAACTGGTCCGGCATGGGAAGGTGCCGCTGCTTGCCGCCTTTGTGCTGTATGCCGCCGGGGCAGGGGTTGCCGCGCTGCTGGTTCCCCAGACCGAGGCGATCGCCGCTGCCGCGCCAGCCGCGACGACCACCGGCAACTGGATGGTCGAGAGCGGGACGCTCGCACTTTCCGTTCGCCAGATGGGGGCCGACGTTTCAGGCGGCTTCGCCCGCTTCACCGCCGACATCGCCTTTGACGAGGCCGCAACCGACGGCAAGCATGGTCAGGTCACGGTCAGCATCGACATGACCAGCGTCACCCTTGGCAGCGTGACCAAACAGGCGCTGGAGCCGGAATTCTTTGACGTCGCCACCCACCCGACCGCAACCTTCACCGCTGACATCCTGGCCGCAGCAACCGGCTATGTCGCCGAAGGCACCCTGAACCTGCGCGGCCTGGAAAAGCCGGTCACCCTGCCATTTACCCTGACCCTGGACGGGGACACCGCCACAATGACGGGCACCACCACGCTGGACCGGCGCGATTTCGGCATCGGGCAAAGCTACGGCGACGAAGCCTCGGTCGGGTTTCCCGTCACTGTCACCGTGGACCTGGTCGCAAGACGCGCCCCGTAGGTCGGCCCGTAGGTCGGCCCCGGGCCCCGGCCACCGTCCGGCGATCCACCGCCACTTGTCGTCAGGCGGCTTGCGGGTGTGCCGCTCCTCGC
>JAKQLM010000344.1 GCA_029567145.1 Pseudomonadota bacterium | reverse complement strand
CTGTTCTGGTTCCTGCAAAAGACCCGCACCGGCAAGTCGATGCGCGCCTTTTCCGACAACGAGGATCTGGCGCTTCTGTCCGGCATCAACCCTGACCGGGTGGTTGCGGTGACCTGGATCATCGCGGCGGGCATCGCGACCATCGCGGGCGTGCTTTATGGCCTGGACAAGTCGTTCAAGCCCTTCACCTACTATCAGCTTTTGCTGCCGATCTTTGCTGCGGCCATCGTGGGCGGACTGGGCAGCCCGCTGGGCGCCATCGCCGGGGGCTTTGTCATCGCCTTTTCCGAAGTGATGGTGACGAACGCCTGGAAGAAGATCGCGACCTATCTTCTGCCCGACAGCATGGCCCCGGACAACCTGCTGCAACTGGTCTCGACCGACTACAAATTCTCGGTCAGCTTCACGATCCTGATCATCGTGCTGTTGTTCATGCCGACCGGCCTCTTCAAGGGGAAATCGCTATGACCCAGCGCAACCTGATCCTGTTTGGCGCGGTGGCGGGTCTGTACCTGCTGACCGGCGTGACCGAAAGCTGGAACCTGACGCTGAACATCCTGAACTTTGCGCTGCTGGCCACGATTGCGGCGCTGGGGGTGAACATCCAATGGGGCTATGCGGGTCTGTTCTCGGTCGGGACCATGGGCTTTACGGCCCTGGGCGGTCTGGCGGTCGTACTGGTGTCGGCCCGGCCCAATGTCGACAACTGGCAGGCGGGTGGATGGGGCGTGGTGCTGGGCCTGGTCCTGGGCGCGCTGACCATGATCGCGGCGATCTTCGCCTGGAAACTGATCCCCAAGGGCCGACTGCGGGCGCTGGGCACGGCTGCGGTTCTGATTGGCGGGTTCCTTCTGACCCGGGCGGTGTTCGACCCTGCCGTGCTGGCGGTCGAGGCGATCAATCCCCAGAACGCGGGGAACGTGGGCGGGCTGGGCCTGCCGTCGCTGCTGGCCTGGCCCGTCGGGGGCCTGCTGGCCGCGCTGGTCGGCTGGGCGATCGGCAAGACGGCTTTGGGCTTGCGGTCCGACTATCTGGCCATTGCGACCTTGGGCATCGCCGAGATCATCGTCGCGGTGATGAAGAACGAGGACTGGCTGGCGCGCGGCGTCAAGAACATCAACCAGTTGCCGCGCCCCTGGCCGGTCCCGCTGGAGGTTGACCTGCAAAAGGACGCAGGCTTTCTGGACTTTGTCGCCCGGTGGGGCTGGGACCCGGTTTCTACCTCGACCATCTTCGTCAAGCTTCTGAACATGCCCATGTACAGAAGCTTGACGAAGATGGTCGAGGTAGAAACCGGGTCCCAGCCCCACCGGGCGACAAAGTCCAGAAAGCCTGCGTCCTTTTGCAGGTCAACC
>JAKQLM010000324.1 GCA_029567145.1 Pseudomonadota bacterium | reverse complement strand
TCAGTTCGGTGGCCACCACCTCGTCCCCGACGGACAGGCCGATGCGGGCGGCTTCGTTGTCCAGCGCGGCGCGGGTGATCAGGCCCTGCAGCGCGCCCCGGTCCAGGCCGAAGGCCAGCGCCTCTTGCGTGGAAACCTGCTGGCCGACCTGCTGCGAGAACCCGGCGATCTGCGATTGAAGGGCGCGGGCGTAGTCATCGGTGGAAATGTCGATGTCACCGACCGCGCCGACCTTGGTCACGCCGCCGGAAAAACTGGTGACGCCAAAGCCGCCCAGCCCCAGGATCAGCATCGCCATCAGAAGCCAGACCGCCGTTTCGGTCAGCTTGCTTTTCGGGCGCTTCACGTCGTCGTCCTGGGTCTTGGCCATGGTCTGCCTCACGGTCGGGTCTGGCCGGGGGTCCGGGCCAGAGGGATGTGGCCTTGGTGAATAGTGCCAAGGGGGAAAGGGGGCAAGGCCGGATCGGCCCCGCTCAGGGTCGGAAGGCGGCCAGCCTGCGGAACATCTCGGCGATGCCGGTGGCGTCCACATTGGCAAAGGCGATGCGGATCTGCCGCCTGCCGGCCGCGCTGCCGTCAGGCTGGAACATCGTGCCGGGCAGCATCAGCAGCGAGGCTTCGGTCACCAGCCGCTTGCACAGGGTGTCGCTGCCCATGTCGAACGGGTGTTCGACATAGGCAAAATAGGCGCCGCAGCCCAGAAGCCGCCAGCCGGTGAGGGCCTTGAACCCGTCCACCATGGCGCGGCGGCGGGCCAGGATTTCGTCCCGTTCGCCCGCGACCCATTGGGTCAGGTTCTGCATCCCCCACAGCGCGCCGATCTGGCCCAGCTGGCTGGGACAGATCGCGACGGTGTCCAGGAATTTCTCGACCTCGGCCAGACGCGCGGTGCCCGCGACGATGCAGCCGACGCGGTGGCCGGTCAGCCGGTAGGCCTTGGAAAAGCTGTAAAGCTGGATCACCGTGTCAGCCCAGTCGGGATCGGTGAAAAGATCATGCGGGCGGCCGCCCAGTTCGACCGAATGGCGGCTGTCGAAGTCGCGGTAGGTCTCGTCGATGATCAGGGCCAGGTTGTGCGCCCGGGCAAGGTCGCGGAAGGCGGCGACGGTTTCGGCGGGATATTCGACGCCGCCGGGGTTGTTCGGGGTGACCAGCACGATGGCGCGGGTCCTGGGCGTGATCAACGCCTTGGCCGCCCCTGCGTCGGGGATCAGCGTGGCACCAGTGTCCAGCGGCACGGCTGTGACGCCGGTCATGTCCAGCCACATCTTGTGGTTGAAATACCACGGGGTCGGCAAGATCACCTCGTCCCCCGCGCCGGCCAGCGTGGACAGGACGGCGGTGAAGGCCTGATTGCAGCCTTGCGTGATCGCCACCTGAGCGGGCGCGATGGCGCCACCGTAGGCAGCGGAGAACTGCGCTGCGATTTCGGCGCGCAGGGCCGGAAGGCCCAGGACCGGGCCGTAAAGATGGGCGTCGGGGTTGTTCAGCGCGGCATCGGCCAGCGCCTGCCGCAGGCCAAGGGGCGGGCTGTCAACGGGGGCGGCCTGGCTGACGTTGATCAGCGGGCGGTCGGCGGGAAAGGTCACCCCCTGCAGCCAGCGCCGCGCCTCCATCACCGGGGGCGGCTCGGTCGCGGCGAAGGCGGGGTTCAGAGGCTGAAGGGTCATCGGTGGACCTTTGGTTGCGGGTGGAGCGGGGGTTTTCCACCCCCGCACCCCCGGAGGATACTTGGACCGAATGAAAGGCGCGCGGTTTCGCGGGCCTAGTCGGTGCCGCGCATCGGCTGGACGTATTGCAGCGCCATGTCCCAGGGAAAGAAGATCCAGGTGTCCTGGCTGACCGAGGTGATGTAGGTGTCGGCCTGCTTTTCGCCCTCGGGCTTGGCATAGACGCAGGCAAAATGCGCACGGGGGTAGAGGCCGCGGATCAGCTCCAGCGTCTTGCCCGAATCCACCAGGTCATCGACGATCAGGATGCCGGACCCGTCGCCCATCATCGCCTCGTTCGGGGCCTTGATCACCTGCGCCTCGCGCCGCATGTCGGCCTTGCCGCCGCCGGAGTGGTAGGACTTGACGGAGATGGAGTCGACGACCCGGATGTCCAGCTCGCGGCTGACGATCATCGCGGGCACAAGCCCGCCGCGCGTGATGCCGACCACGGCCTTCCAGGTCCCGCCTTC
>JAKQLM010000284.1 GCA_029567145.1 Pseudomonadota bacterium | reverse complement strand
ACGGCGGCGGCAAGCTCGGCCTTGGTCTTGCGCTGCGCCGCGCGGACCGCCGTTAGCACCCCCCGCAGCGCCATCAGCCCGGCGATGCCCGCCGTGACCGCGTCCCGCCAGCGCAGGATGCTGCGATCCTCGGCCTCGTTGCGGTCGTGCAGGGCGAAAAATTCGGCGTTGTGGCGCACGGCGGTCGCGGTGCCGGTGCGTGGCAGATAGCCGCGACCCCGCACGCGCTTCAGCTCGTACACGTCGGGGGTCCGCACGATATAGTGGTTGACCTGCGCCAGCGCCCAGCCTGCCTCGGCTGCGGGGACCTGGTTGGTAAAGACGTTATCCCGCCCGCGCAGCCAGCGTGCATGGACCTTGTTGCCGGGGGACGGTGTCTTGCCATTTCCGACCAGTACGTCGTCGAACGTCAGCTTGCCAGCCCGCGTCAGCAACGGGCGGTGGATCCCGTGGCGCGCAAAGCCCCGGATCGCCGGCGAAAAGCGGAAAAAGGACTTCAGCGCCATGTTGCGCTGGAACTCGGGCGCGGCGGCACCCGTGAAGGCCGGGTCGATGAACCTGCCCGGAAAGGTCGTGTGGCCCGAACTGCCGAAGATGCGCCAGTTGATAAGCGCCACCTGCTTGTCGCCCATCGCGTCGATCAACGCCGTCAGGCTGCCGTCGCCGACATGGATGTTCAGGAATTCGTCCGCGTCCAGCCACATGTACCAGTCGCCGTCGCAAAAGCCGACCTCGCGCTGAAAGGCCTGCGTGGCGACATGCTGCGGCGACTGCCCGTCGGGCACCGCGACCTGCAGATGCGTGATCGCCCCCGCCTTGGCCAGCGCCGCCAGCAGCTCTTCGGTACCATCGTTCGACGGGTTGGAGCAGATGACGATCTGATCGAACCCGATGGCCTTGTGATAGGCGATCCATTCCAGAACGAACGGCGCCTCATTCTTCATCGCGGAAAACAGCACCTTGCGGCCGACCCCAAGGGCACCGGCGGCCGGGACCAGAGCCACGTCAGCCTTCGTCACCACCTGGTCGTCCATCACCCGACGCTGCCTTCCAGACTGATCGCGACCAGGCTTTGGGCCTCCATCGCAAATTCCATCGGCAGGGCTTGCAGGACTTCCTTGCAGAACCCGTTCACCACCAGGGCGACAGCCTCTTCCTCGTCCATGCCACGGCTGCGGCAGTAGAACAGCTGGTCGTCGTCAACCTTGGACGTGGTCGCCTCATGCTCGACGCGCGAGGAATTGTTGCGCACTTCGATGTAAGGCACAGTGTGCGCCCCGCACTTGTCGCCGATCAACAGGCTGTCGCACTGGGTATAGTTGCGGCTGTCCTTGGCCTTGGGGTGCATGGAAACCAGCCCCCGGTAGGTATTCTGCGCCCGCCCCGCCGAAATCCCCTTGGACACGATCCGCGACTTGGTGCGCTTGCCCAAGTGGATCATCTTGGTGCCGGTATCGGCCTGCTGGGCGTTGTTGGCGATGGCGATCGAATAGAACTCGCCCTGGCTGTCATCCCCGCGCAGGATGCAGGAGGGATACTTCCAGGTGATCGCCGACCCGGTCTCGACTTGCGTCCACATCACCTTGGCCCGGTCGCCCCGGCAATCGGCGCGCTTGGTGACGAAGTTGTAGATGCCCCCGACCCCGTTTTCATCGCCCGGATACCAGTTCTGGACGGTGGAGTATTTCACCTCGGCGTCCTTCAGGATCACGATTTCCACCACGGCCGCGTGCAGCTGGTTGGTGTCACGCTTGGGCGCGGTGCAGCCTTCCAGGTAGCTGACATAGGCGCCCTCGTCGCAGACGATCAGGGTGCGCTCGAACTGGCCGGTGTTCTCGGCGTTGATGCGGAAATAGGTCGACAACTCCATCGGGCAGCGGGTGCCCTTTGGGATGTAGACGAAGGAGCCGTCCGAGAAGACCGCCGAATTCAGCGTGGCGAAGAAGTTGTCGGTCGGCGGGACGACCGAGCCGAGGTATTGCTTCACCAGCTCGGGATGTTCGCGCACCGCTTCCGAGATGGAACAGAAGATCACCCCTGCCTTCGCCAGCTCTGCCTTGAAAGTCGTCCCAACCGAAACCGAGTCGAAGACCGCATCCACCGCCACCTTGCGCGGTTCGGCTTCACCTTCAACTCCGGCCAGAAGCATCTGTTCTTTCAGCGGAATCCCAAGTTTGGCATAGGTCGCCAGAAGCTTCGGATCGACCTCGTCCAAGCTTTTCGGCTTTTTCGCCATGCTTTTTGGCGTCGCGTAGTAGAACTGGTCCTGATAGTCGATCTCGGGATAGTTCAGCATCGCCCAGCGAGGCTCTTCCATCTTGACCCAGCGCCGGTAGGCCGCCAGCCGCCAGTCCAAGAGCCACTCCGGCTCGCCATTCCTTTCGCTGATCAGACGGACGATATCCTCGGACAGCCCCTTCGGGGCGTAGTCCATCTCGATCTCGGTTTCCCAGCCGTACTTGTACTTGCCGGCCATCGCCTGCACGGTCTCGATCGTCTCGCGGTCCACGCCTTCGCGCACCTCGGTTCCGTCGACGGTTTCCAGCATGGTCATCGGCATCTCCTTCAAACGGCTTCGTCACGCAGCCCGTGCGCGTGCCCGGCCATAGGCGGCGATCCACGCCTTTGCGAACCGCCCCACGTCATCTTTCGTCACCCCCGGGCCGATCGACACCCGGATCGCCTGGCCCGCAAGGCCCTCGTCATAGCCCATCGCCCGCAGGACGCGGCTTGCCCGCACCTTGCCACTGGAACAGGCCGAGCCCGCAGACACCGCGAACCCGGCAAGGTCCAGCGCCATCACCTGAGTCTCGCCTTTCCAGCCCGGCGCGATCAGGCACAACGTGTTCGGCAACCGCGCCGATCCATTCCCGACCGAAATAGTTTCATTTGCTTCGGTGGACAACTCTGATTCCAGAAGATTCCTAATTTCTGCCACGTCGTCCCAAAGGCCATTGGCCAGATCGCGCGCCGCCGCTTCTGCCGCAGCCGCAAAGCCCGCGATGCCGATCAGGTTTTCGGTCCCGGCACGGCGACCCATCTCCTGCCCGCCACCTTTCAGCTGCGATACGACGTCCACCCCACGCCGCAGCACCAGCGCGCCAATGCCCTTGGGTCCGCCCAGCTTGTGTGCCGACACCAGCCCCATCGCGCAGCCCAGCCAGTTGAACGC
>JAKQLM010000514.1 GCA_029567145.1 Pseudomonadota bacterium | reverse complement strand
CGACCAGCGCGTTTCTGACAGGCGGGCAATGGCTGCGGATGCTGGGGATCGGCATCGACGAGGCCTATGACGTGACCGGGCTGGCCGACGCGTTGGCGCTGGCCAACACCTGTCTGGCGCAGAACTCGGGCAGCAACCCTTTTGGCGGCGCCCCTGCCAAGACGCCTCCGGTGCCGAAGGTGCCTGACCTGAAGCCGAAGACCGGCGGGATTGCCGCGGGTGGGGGTCTTGGCACGCGGCCGGGGGGTGCCCTGGGCACGCCTGCGCCGAAGCCGCAACCCTGACCGCGAGGCAGTCCGGCGGGTGCGGAAACCCTGCCTTGCCGCCGCGTGACCCGGCATGATGGTCTGGGCCTGACCCGCGTCAGGAGCCGAGCCCATGTCAACCCGTCTGAAACCCTGTGTCCTGGCCTGCGCCGTCCTGGCCTGCGCTGCCCCCGCCGCCCGTGCCGAGCCGATGGCCGGGACCGAGTTCAGTGTCGCCGAATACTGGCACGGCGGGGCGGAGACCGGGGATGACGGGCAGTTCCTGTATTGCCACGCCACGATCCTGCATGGTCAAAGCCAAGAGCTGGTCTTTCTTCTGCGCCGCGATGATCGGTTCATCATCCTGCTTGGCACGACGGCCACCACCTTTACCCCCGGAACCCGGATCGAGTCCGGGTTGGCGATCAACGGCGGGCCGATCACTCCGTTCACGGCCGATGCGCTGGACGTGGGCACGCTGGCGTTGTCTTTTCCCAACATCGACCATTCGATCCAGTCGCTGCGCGAGAGCGAGCTGTTGAGCATCGTCGCCAGCCCCACGCTGACGCTGACGCTGGCCACGCCCGGGATCGGGGCTGCGCTGGACCGGGCCAAGGCCTGTCTTGACAGCCACACCGCGCCGGGCTGATCCGCCCGGCGCGGCGATTGGTCTATTCCGCAGCCTGGGCGTAAGACTCGACCGGCGGGCAGGTGCAGATCAGGTTGCGGTCGCCGTAGACGTTGTCCACGCGGCCCACCGGCGGCCAGTACTTGTCCACCCGGAACGCGCCGGGCGGGAAGCAGCCGGTTTCGCGGCTGTACTTGCGGTCCCAGTCGCCGACCAGCGCTGCCACGGTGTGCGGGGCATGGCGCAGGGGCGAGTCTTCCGAGCTGATCTCGCCCTTTTCCACCGCGCGGATTTCTTCGCGGATCGACAGAAGGGCGGTGATGAAGCGGTCGATCTCGGCCTTGGTCTCGGATTC
>JAKQLM010000256.1 GCA_029567145.1 Pseudomonadota bacterium | reverse complement strand
CAAGGCTGGCGACAGCGCCCCGCCACCGACCCTGATCTCTTGCAGACGCAGGGGGCCGATCCCGGTGACCTCGGCCACTTCCAGAAGGTGCTCGAAACTTCCCGGCGGCAGGAAGGCCTGCACCGCCCGATGCCGGATCATCGCCTGCAGCCATTCGGGCGGCGTCGCGGGCTGGTTCAGCTGCGCCGCCCCCGCCAAAAGCGCCTGCACCCCGATGTTGAAGCCGGGCGATGAACCGGGGCTATAGCCGATGAAGACCACCCCGTCAGCCTGCCCGCGCTGCACGGAACTGCGGTTCAAGCGCACTTCCAGACCGATCTCGTCCACCACCCGCAGCTTTGGCAGCCCTGTCGTCCCCGAGGTGGCCTTGACCATCCGCCCGCCGCCCGCCACCGGCACCAGCCGCGAAGGGGTTCTGATCCAGTCGGAGGTGACCAGAAGCTCGGGTCCGCGCCCCGCTGGATCGGGTTGGTCGACCAGCCGCAGGTCACAAGGAACATTCGGATGCGCGGCAAGGTTCGGCAACACCGTCGCGCCCAACCGCAACAGCGCAAACGTCAGAATCCGCCCGGCGATCCCGTCCCGAAACGCGACCGAGACCGCGCTGCCCGGTCCCACGCCTGCCGCCTGCAATCGTTCGGCAAAGGCGATGATCGTGGCGAAATAGCTGGCGAAGCTGACAGGTTGGCCATCGACCTGCCAGGTCGCGACCCGGTCCCGATAGCGCCGACAGGCCGCTTCGACCGCGAACGAAAGCCCCTGAGCCTGCATCTTCCTCTCCGTCCCGTGGGCAAGCCTAGCCCGCGTAACCGGCCCAAACAAGCCGCACCTCCGGTTCGGTCTGCCCCTTGACGCGGCGGTCATCCTGCCATCGACTTGGCCCGAACCAGGAAGGACGCCCGAATGTCGCTTGTTGCCGAATTTGCCAGGGTCGCCGCCCGCCTGCCGCAAAAGGTCGCGTTGATCACGGCGACAAGCCAACTGACCTTTGGCGACATTCTGGCCATGGTGGCGGTGTTGGATGACCGGCTGATGGCAGAAGGCATCCGCCCCGGCCAGACAGTCGCCGTC
>JAKQLM010000240.1 GCA_029567145.1 Pseudomonadota bacterium | reverse complement strand
CACCCGAAGCCGCCCCGGTGGCCGAAGCCGGAACGAACCCGCCCCCCGTTGCCGAAACGGCGGCGCTGGTCGCCGATCCGACCAAGCTTGCCGTCACCGCGCCCGAGGCCGAGCCCGAGCCGGTTGTCGCAGCCGACCCGGAACCCGTCGCCGTCGCAGCGGTCGCGCCGGTCGAGATTGCCGAACCCGCCGCCGCCACCGACCAGCTGGGCGAGGCCGAGGCCGCGCTTTTGCAGGACGCCGCCAAACTCAGCGCCGCCGAGGCCCGGATCCTTGAGGAAATCCTGAACACCAAGACGGTCCGGCTTGATTTTGCCGCGCCGATCGGCCCGCTTCTGGAAAACCAGGTCACCTTCTCGGTCTGGGACATCGAAATGCCCTTCATCGAGGCCAGCCGCGTGGTCGGCGGGAAGAAGACCGCCATCATCGCGCGGCTGCAGCCGGGCGTCGACATCCGCGCGGCCGGCGACTGGATCGCTCCGGGCCTGCTGCTTTACGCGGTGAACGGCGTTCCGATCAGCGACCGGGGTGACGTGACCGGCGCAGTCCTGAACGTGCTGCGGGTCGATCCCGATGGCAAGGCGCGGGTCGTGGTCGACTATGCCGGATCCTCGCTGGAAAAGCAGACCGGACTTCTGACCGTCAACGCCGTGCGTCTGGTGAGCCTGGCCAACGGCGTAAGCTTCGCCGTCACCAACATCGACGGCGAATGGCGGGCCGTGGTCACCGAAGTGCGTCGCCCGTCGGAATCGACCCTGCGGCGCGGCGACGTGATGTTCCGCGAAAAGACCACGCAGATGCTGTTCGACAGCGCAGAATCGGTCGAAACGATCCTGCAGACCCTGGTGTCACGCGGGGCCAGCGTCGCGAACTTCTCGGTCATCCGCGACAAGCAGGTCGCCACCGCCGCGATGCGGCTTAGCGTCAAGCCGACGCAATAAGGGACCCGGACCACGATGAGAACCCGCCGCGTCCCAGCCGAAGCAGCCCTGGACTGGCCCGACTTGCCGGACCAGGCCGCCCCTCCCGATACCCTGGCCCCACCGCGCCTTGATCCCTTGGTCGAGGCTCTGGGTCAGGCGGTCGCGCGCAGGCGGGACTGGTCACGTCCGGGGACCGACGCCTGAGATCCCGGAAATGCAGCGTTTGCCTGCATCCCGTCTGTCAATCTGCCGCCGAACTGCGTAGGCATCGCAAAATGACCGCGCAAAGGAGAGTCCCGATGAAGATCGCCAACCTTTTTCTGTCGGGCTGCGCGCTGCTGGCCTTGTCTGCGGGGGCGTCCCTGGCCCAAGAGGCCTGCGGGTCCTACACCGTCGTGCAGGGCGACAACCTGCGCTACATCGCCCGCAATGCCTATGGCGACGCCGACCTGTACCGGGTGATCTGGGAAGCGAACTCGGACAAGATCGGGGCCAAGGCCGACCATATCGAGATCGGGATGGCGCTGACCATCCCCTGCGGGCCGGGCGACAGCACCTCGACCGGCGATGCGGCCGTGGTCGAGGTCGCCGCCACCACCGAGCCGGCGCCCGAACCGACCGCGCCCGCGTCCGGCGAGGTTCCCCGGATGACGCTGCGGATCGTCACCGGCAACGGCTTTGCGCCCTATGTCGACGAAACCCTGCCCGGCGGCGGCATGTTCACCCAGCTTCTGGAAATGGCGATCTTCCGGGCCGATCCGGGCCTGCCCTACAACCTGACCTTCATCAACGACTGGCAGGCGCATATCGACGCGCTCTTGCCGTCGCTGGCCTATGACATCAGCTTTCCCTGGCCGCGCCCCGACTGCGAATCGTCGATGCTCAGCGCCAGCGACATCTCGCGCTGCGACAACTTTGTCTTCTCGGCCCCCTATCTGGAAATCGTCGACGGCTTTTTCGCCCTGCGCGACAGCCCGCTGCAATCCTCGATCAGCTATGATGATTTCGTCGGCAAGCGGATCTGCCGCCCCGAAGGCTATACCACCGGCGTTCTGGACGATGTCGGCTTGACCGCGGACCGCATCACGCTGCTGCGCGAGAACGAGGTGATCGACTGCTTCCAGGCGCTGATGGATGACAAGGTGGACGTCGTCTCGATCGACGCCGAGGTCGGCGACACCGCCATCGCCGAATTGGGCATCGTCAAGAAAGTCGAACAGAATCCGCATCTTGTAAAGCTGACTTCGCTGCACGCCATTGCCCACAAGTCGAACCAGAACGCGGTCGACATGCTGGGCTTGCTGGATCAGGGTCTGGTCGAGATGTACGAATCCGGCGAGTGGTACGAAATCGTGTCCACCGCACTCACCGCTGGAAACAAGCTGCCGGACTAAGCGCCGGCAGCGCCATTTTTGCCCTTCTCAGGCGCGTATGTTTGCCTGGCTTCCTCACCCCGGACGCAACGGGCGGTGCCCGGTCGTCCCATGCCTGAAGGATTGACCCGAACATGACCTGCCGTCCCCTGATCCTTGCCGCGCTGGTGCTTGGCCTGCCGCAGCTTGCCGCCGCCCAGGAAGCCTGCACCACCTACACCGTCCGCGAAGGCGACACGCTGGGCTCGATTGCCCAGGCGGCCTATGGGTCGTTCAATTACCAGATGATCTTCAACGCCAACCGCGATGTCATCGCCGCCAATCCCGGGATCCTGCCCGCCGGTCTGCAACTGGTGCTGCCCTGCGAGGATGGCCGCCTGACCGCCGACACCGCACTGAGCGCGATCATCGAATCCGAGACCGCCAAGCAGGAAACCTCCCGCGATCCGAATCGGCCCTATGTCCCGGCGATGAAGCTGGTCACGGCCAACGACTGGAAGCCCTTCACCGACGAAAGTCTGGCGGGTGGCGGCATCTATGTTCGCATGGCCACCACCGCGATGCAGCGCGGCGGCAACGACCAGCAGTACAAGTTGTCCTTTGTCGACGACTGGGGCTCGCACATCGACTCCCTCTTGCCATCCCACGCCTTCGACATCTCTATCGCCTGGTCAAAGCCCGACTGCACCAAGATGGATCTTCTGGGCGAGTTCGCGGTCAAGATGTGCAACGACTTCGAATTCTCGCTGCCGATCTACGAGGTCGCCTATTCCTATCACACGCTGGTCGACAGCCCCTTCGCCGGCGCACGCGCGTTTTCCGACTATGCCGGGGCGCGGATCTGCCGACCCGAGGGCTGGCCGATCAGTGATCTCGAGGTCGAGGGGCTTGCCGAGCCGGTGGTGACCTTCGTCCATCCGAAGGCCCCGATGGACTGCGCCAAGATGCTGCTTGACGGCGAGGTCGATCTCTACTCGATCGAGATCGAAACCTCGACCGCCAACTTCGAAGAGCTTGGCGCGACCGATGCGGTCGAGTTGAACCCCGCGCTGGCGACGTTCAATACCCACCACTTTGTCACCGCGAAATCCAATCCGCGCGGGCGCGACTACATCGCCGCCCTGAATCGCGGAATCGAGGAAATGCGCGAGTCGGGCGAATGGTATGACATCGTCGCGACGGGATTGGCCGAATACAACGGCATGCAGAACTGACGGTCCCCAACCGACGGGATTGTAAACGGAAGTCGGCATTGGCCCCGCAGTAGTTGTGCGGGGCCTTCGCTTTCGTCAGGGTTGAATATGACTTTCTTTCATATCCTTAGGTTACAGAACCCGCCCCGCACCCTGTGCAAGGGTGTTGAAACAGCCTGGCCCAACGTTTCCGTTTGCGACACGAAACGCGGAATGCGTCGCTGAATCCTCTGATTTGCCATATTCGTGCCACTTCCGCACGTCTTGGTAGAGCGTAGACAGTGATTGTTTCGAGTTTGCCTATGTTTCGACCCTCCGCAGTGACGTCAGAAGGACGACATCAGATGAGCAAATCCACCCAGAAGTCCCCCGCAATCGCCCTGGCGGCGCTGATGCTGGTGTTGCCCGGTGTCGCAGCTGCGCAAGAGGCTTGCACGACCTATACCGTCAAGGATGGCGACACGCTGGGCACCATCGCCCAGTCGGCCTACGGCTCCTATGACTACCAGATGATCTTCAACGCCAACCGCGACGCGCTGGCCGCGAACCCGAACGCGTTGCCTGCCGGGCTGCAGCTGATCCTCCCGTGCGAGGATGGCCGCCTTAGCCCCGACACCGAACTTTCCGCGGTGATCGAACAGGAAACCGAAAAGCAGGAAGCCAGCCGCGTCCGCAACAACACCTATGAGCCGCCGCTGAAATTCGTCAGCTCGAACAACTGGATGCCCTTCACCGACGAAAGCCTGACCGGCGGCGGCATCTTCGTCCGCATGGCCGGGACGGCGATGCAGCGCGGCGGCAACGACCGGGGCTACGAAGTGTCCTACGTTGACGACTGGATGTCGCACATCGACGTCCTTCTGCCGACCGGCGCCTTTGACGTGTCGATCGCCTGGGAATCGCCGGACTGCTCCAAGCTGGACTTGCTGGGCGAATTTTCCGTCCGCATGTGCACCGAGTTCGACTTCTCGCTGCCGATCTACGAAACCGCCTATGCCTTCAACACGCTGAACGACAGCAAATACGCCGGCGCGCGCCAGTTCGCCGAGTATGCCGGCGCCAAGATCTGCCGTCCAGAGGCCTGGCCGATCAGCGACCTGGAAGTGCAGGGCCTGGTTGAACCCGTCGTGTCCTATGTCCACCCGAAAAGCCCGCTGGAATGCGCGGAAATGCTGGTGAACGGCGAAGTTGACCTGTACTCGATCGAAGCGGAAACCGCGTCGGCAAACTTTGCCGAGCTTAGCGCCACCGACAGGGTGTCGCCGAACCCGGCGCTGGCGACCTTCATCACCTACCACTTCATCACCTCGAAATCGAACCCGCGCGGCCGCGTCTACATCGCGATGCTGAACCGTGGCATCACCGAGATGCGGGAATCCGGCGAATGGTACGACATCGTGGCCACCGGCCTGGCGGAATACAACAAGCTTAGCCAGTAACCGGCCCAGACCTTCGATGACCCCGGTGCCGCAAGGTGCCGGGGTTTTCGTTTTGGCCGGGCCGCGCCCATTGACTGACTCCCGCGTCAATCATAGGTTTGCCGCTGTGCTCGCCGCTGCATCGGGTATCGGACCAACCATCAGACTGGGGCCCCGCGTGACCGACACCCTTCCCACCACCGCCCAACGCCCGCCCCGCACCATGAGCCGCGAGGCCCGGCGCATCCAGCTGATGGAATCGACCATCGAGACGCTGGCCGCGCGCGGCTTTTCCCGCACCACCCTGACCGAGGTCGCCAAAGCGGCGGGCCTGTCGCACGGGCTGGTGCTGTTTCATTTCGAGACCAAGGAAAAACTGCTGTCCGAAACGCTGGCCTATCTGGCCGACGAATATCACCAGAACTGGCAGGACGCGCTGGCCCGGGTGGGCGACGACCCCGCGGAACAGCTGAATGCGATGCTGGAAGCCGATTTCCTGCCGACGATCTGCACTCCGGCCCGGCTGGCCGCCTGGTGTGCCTTCTGGGGCGAGGCGCAGTCGCGCCCGCTGTATCAGCAGGCCTGCGCGCAGAAGGACGACGCCTACAAGGACAAGCTGGAGGAGATCTGCGCCCGGCTGTCCGACGCGGGCGGCTATGGCCGCAATGTCGTGCATGTCGCCCGCCTGCTCCGCATCTCGACCGAGGGCGTGTGGCTGGACATGATGACCCTGGCCGAACCCTATGCGCTGGACGAGGCGCTGGCGACCGTCCGGACCTGCGCCGCCCTGTGCTTTCCCGACCATTTCGACGCGACCGGGCCAAAGCGGCCTGGCTGACACGTCAGGGCTTGGAATTTACATTCCATGTGTCATGATCGCAGCCACACCGGCCAAAGGATCCCGAGGTGCCCGCCAAGCCTGTCTCTGCACCAGAGTCGATCGACGACCTGCTGACCCGCCTTCGCGCGGCAGAAGGCGACCTGCCCCGGCGGCTGCAGCAATGTGCGGCGCATGTGCTGGCCCGGTCCGACCGGATCGCCCTGTCCACCGTGGCGCAATTCTCGGCCGAGGCGGGGGTGCCTGCGTCCGCGATGATGCGGCTGTGCCAGGTGCTGGGGTTCTCTGGCTACAGCGAACTGCAGCGCCTGTTCCGCGAGGCGCTGTCGACCCGGCCCCCCGACTATGCCACCCGGCTGGCCCGGCTGAAGGAAGGCCCCGCCGGACATCCGTCGCAACTGGTCGCCGAATTCGTCGAAGCCGGTCGCCTGTCGATGGAGGCTTTGGCCCGCGATCTGGACGAAATCAAGCTGGAACAAGCAGTTGCGGCGCTGTCCTCGGCCCGGGTGATCCATCTTGCCGGGTACCGCCGGTCGTTCCCGGTGACCGCCTACCTGTCCTATGTCCTGCAAAAGCTGGAGGTTCCGGCGGTCCTGCACCACGGGGTTGGCGGCAGCGACCAGACGACCGCGCTGCAACCCGGCGATGTTCTTCTGGCCGTGACCTTCGCCCCCTATTCCGCCGAGACGCTGGCCCTGATGCAGGCCGCGCGCGACCGGGCGGTGCCAGTGGTTGCGCTGACCGAACCGCCCGGCACGGGGCTGACCGGCATCGCGGATATCGTGCTGGGTGTGACCGAGGTGGATTTCGGCGCGTTCCGGTCCCTGTCCGCGACCATCGCGCTGGCGCTGTCCATCGCACTGGCGGTCGCGGCGCGGCGGGAAAGATAGGTCTTTCCTGTTGGCCGATTTTGGAATATTCGTTCCATCACTCCGACTCATGCCCCGACCCGCAGCAAAGGACGCGCCATGGCCCCGCAGGCAAAGACGCTGGACGTCATCACCATCGGCCGCTCCTCGGTTGATCTTTATGGCGCGCAGATCGGCGGTCGGCTGGAGGATATGGCCAGCTTTCAGAAATACATCGGTGGCAGCCCCACCAACATGGCCGCCGGGACCGCCCGGCTGGGGCTGAAGTCCGCGCTGATCACCCGGGTCGGCGACGAACACATGGGCCGCTTCATCCGCGAAGAGCTGGCAAAAGAGGGCGTCGATGTGCGCGGCGTCAAGACCGACCCGGGCCGTCTGACCGCCCTTGTCCTTCTGGGCATCCGCGATGACAAGCAGTTCCCGCTGATCTTCTACCGCGAAAACTGCGCCGACATGGCCCTGTGCGAAGACGACATTGACGGATCCTTCCTGGTCGAAGCCCGGTCCGTTGTCGCCACCGGCACCCACCTGTCGAACACAAGGACCGAAGCCGCCGTTCTGAAGGCCCTGACCCTGGCCCGCAAGCACGGCCTTCAGACGGCACTCGACATCGACTACCGCCCAAATCTTTGGGGTCTGGCAGGCCACGGCGACGGCGAAAGCCGGTTCATCGAATCCGCCGCCGTCACCGCCAAGCTGCAAGCCACGCTGCACCTTTTCGACCTGATCGTCGGCACCGAGGAAGAGTTCCACATCGCCGGCGGCACCACCGACACCATCGCCGCGCTTCGCGCCGTGCGGGCCGTCAGCCCAGCCACCCTCGTCTGCAAACGCGGCCCGATGGGCGCTGCCGCCTTCACCGGCGCGATCCCCGACAGCCTGGACGACGGCGAAACCGGCCCCGGCTTCCCGATCGAGGTGTTCAACGTCCTTGGCGCGGGCGACGGGTTCATGTCGGGCCTCCTCAAAGGCTGGCTCGACGGCGAACCCTGGCCAGTGGCGCTGAAATACGCCAACGCCTGCGGGGCCTTCGCGGTCAGCCGCCACGGCTGCACCCCCGCCTATCCCTCGTGGGAGGAGTTGCAGTTCTTCCTGCACCGCGGCGTTGTCGAAAAGGCGCTGCGCAAGGACGCCGCGCTGGAACAGGTCCACTGGGCCACCAACCGCCACCGCGACCTGTCCACCATGCGCGTCTTCGCCTTCGACCATCGGATGCAGCTGGAACAGATGGAGGGTGCCACGCCCGCCAAGATCGGCGCCTTCAAAGAGCTGTGCCTGCAAGCCGCGCTTCGGGTCGCCAACGGCCAGCCCGGCTATGGCATCCTGTGCGACAGCCGCCTTGGCCGCGATGCCCTGTTTCAGGCGGCCGGGACCGGGCTTTGGATCGGTCGGCCGGTGGAATGGCCCGGCTCGCGCCCCCTGACGCTGGAACCCGAGCTTGGCCCCGACTTCGGCGGCCTACAGGAATGGCCGTTGGAGCATGTGGTCAAGGTCCTGTGCTTCACTCACCCCGACGACGACGCGGACACCAAGGCCGCGCAAGAAGACACCGTCCGCCGCCTCTTCCACGCCTGCCGCCGCAACCGGCTGGAAATGCTGTTGGAAATCATTCCGTCCAAGGTCGCCCCGACCGACGACCAGACCAGCGCGCAGATCATCCAGCGGTTCTATGACCTTGGCGTCTACCCCGACTGGTGGAAGCTGGAACCCTTCGCGACCGATGCCGCATGGGCCAACGCCTGCGCCGCGATCACCAGGAACGACCCGCATGTCCGGGGTATCGTCGTCCTGGGGCTGGATGCCTCGGAAGCCGACCTTGCGGCATCGTTGACCCTTGCGGCCAAGCAGGCCTTGGTGAAAGGCTTTGCCATCGGTCGCACGATCTTTGGCGACGCCGCGCGCGGTTGGCTGAAGGGCGACCTCACCGACGCCGACGCCGTCCAGATGATGTCAGACCGTTACGCCCGCCTTGCCGCCCTGTGGGACAAGGTCCGCGAGGGAGAGAAGAAATGACCACGATCCGCCTCACCGCCGCACAGGCCCTGGTCCGCTGGCTGTCCGTCCAGCAGGCTGAAGACGGCAGCCGCTTCATCGAAGGTGTCTGGGCGATCTTCGGCCACGGCAACGTCGCCGGGATCGGTGAGGCGCTGCACGCCCACAAGGACGTCCTGCCCACCTGGCGCGGCCAGAACGAACAGACCATGGCCCATGCCGCCATCGCCTATGCCAAGGCCAACCACCGGCGCAAGGCGATGGCGGTCACCTCCTCCATCGGCCCCGGCGCGACCAACATGGTGACCGCCGCCGCCTTGGCGCATGTGAACCGCCTGCCGGTCCTGCTGATCCCGGGCGATGTCTTCGCCAACCGCGCGCCCGACCCGGTGCTGCAGCAGATCGAGGATTTCGACGACGCCACCGTGTCGGCCAACGACTGCTTCCGCCCTGTCGTGCGTTACTTCGACCGGATCAGCCGACCCGAGCATATCCTGACCGCCCTGCCCCGCGCCTTGCGGGTGATGACCGACCCGGCGAATTGCGGCCCGGTCTGCCTTGCCTTTTGCCAGGACACGCAAGCCGAGGCCTATGATTACCCGGTGGAATTCTTTGAACCCCGCATCTGGACCATCCGCCGCCCCGAACCCGACCAGCGCGAACTTGACGCTGCCGTCGCCGCGATCAAGGCCGCGAAGACCCCGCTGATCGTCGCGGGCGGGGGTGTGCTTTATTCCGGCGCGGAACGGACGCTGCTCGACTTCGCCAAGGCGCACAACATTCCGCTGGTGGAAACCCAGGCCGGGAAGGGTGCTGTCGATTGGGAGGAACCGTTGCACTTCGGCTCGCCCGGCGTGACCGGCACCGGCTGCGGCAATGACCTCGCCGCCAGGGCCGACCTGGTGATCGGCGTCGGCACAAGGTTCCAGGACTTTACCACCGGGTCCTGGACCGTGTTCAGCGCGCCGGACCGCAAGCTTCTGTCGATCAACAT
>JAKQLM010000238.1 GCA_029567145.1 Pseudomonadota bacterium | reverse complement strand
GATCGCCGACCAAGGCCGCGACCTTCTTCCCCTTCATCGCGGCGGCAGCGGCGGCCAGCGCCTCACCCCAACCTGCTTTGCGCAGGCGCCCGTTTTCACGGATATAGGGCGTGTCCAGCCGCTGGCGGCGGAGGCCATCCCAGACAAAGCGGGTCTTGTCCGAAATCCATTCTTCGTTCACGCCGTCATGGTTGCGCGGCAGGATGCGCATGACTTCGCGGCCCTTGGTATCGACCCGGATGTTCGAGCCCAAAGCGTCCATCACGTCGATCGTTTCGGTCTTGGTCAGCTCCCATGGCCGTGCGGTGAAGGCGTAAGGCTTTGATGTCAAAGCGCCAACCGGGCACAGGTCGATGATGTTGCCCTGCAGGTTCGAATCCAGCGTCAGGTTCAGGTAGCTGGTGATCTCGCTGTCTTCCCCGCGTCCGGTCTGGCCCATCTGGGTGATCCCGGCCACTTCGGAGGTAAAGCGGACACAGCGCGTGCAGGAAATGCAGCGGGTCATCGTGGTGGCAACCAGCGGCCCAAGGTTCAGGTCCTCGGAGGCGCGTTTCGGCTCGCGGTAGCGGCTGAAGTCCACGCCGTAAGCCATCGCCTGATCCTGCAGGTCACACTCGCCGCCCTGATCGCAGATCGGGCAGTCGAGCGGGTGGTTGATCAGCAGGAACTCCATCACGCCTTCGCGGGCCTTCTTCACCATCGGCGAGGTGGTCTTGACGACCGGAGCTTCCCCGTTCGGGCCGGGCCGCAGGTCGCGCACCTGCATCGCGCAGGATGCGGCGGGCTTTGGCGGTCCGCCGACAACCTCGACCAGACACATCCGGCAGTTGCCGGCGATGGTCAGGCGTTCGTGGTAGCAGAACCGCGGGATTTCCACCCCGGCGACTTCGGCCGCCTGGATGATGGTCATCGCACCATCGACCTCGACCTCGATCCCGTCGATGCTGATTTTCTTGAGGTTGGTCATCGGCTTGCCTTGCCTTCAGCTGAAGTGGTTTGCGCCAGGTCCGCGCCGTCGATGTTGCCACCGACAATCGACCGGACCGGGCGGTAGGGAGTGCCTTTTTCAAGCACGACCATCGAATCGTGAATATGGATGCCCGTCACCTGTCCCGCCGTGGCGGGATGGGCAAAGGCGCCGTCGTGGTACCAGTGGTGCATGTCATCGATCATCGCGCGGACGGTCGAATAGAAATTCTCCGGCCCGGTCCCGCCGCCGTACTGCGGCCAATAGGCGGTGTGCAGGTCCTCGACGATATAGGTGCCACCCTGGGACAGCCGGGGGAACAGCGCCGCAAGAGTGGCGCGCAGGTGGGCCATCACATGACTGCCGTCATCCAGCACGACATCGACGCCGCCCATTTCGTCAATCACCCGCCCCAGGAACGCCCGATCGTCCTGCGATCCGATGCGGACCTGCCCGTCACGGCCATCAAAGCGGGCACAGGTCGGGTCGATGTCGATGCCGTAGATCACCGCCTCGGGGCCGAAATACTTGCGCCACATCTCCAGGCTGCCGCCCTTGAAGACGCCGATCTCCAGGAACCGCAGCGGGCGACCCCGCCAGGGGCCAAGGTAGCGTTCATACAAGGGCAGGTAGTGGTGCCACTTGTCCACGCCCTCGCCCCGGTGCTGGGCGAACAGCGGGGCCAGATCGCCAACCGGGCCGTACTTCGCGGCGACATCGGCGACGATCCCCTCGCGCAGACCCAGGGGCGCGGGGGGCTGGAACGTCGCCGTTTTCAGGAACCCGAGTCCCATCATTCCGCCGCCACTTGTGCGCAGCCGTGGGTTTTCCACAGCTGCGCGTCTTTCAGATAGGACCAGCCAAAGGCCTGGTCGCTGTCGCCCGTGCTGCGCAGATGCTCCAGCCGCGCCAGTGCCTCGTCCAGCGTGGGCTTGTGCCCGGCAGGCACCCACCACATCACGAAATGCATCCGGCCCAGGATCTCGAACCACTCCTGCCGCCGTTCGTAGAACGCACGGTGGACGGTGTTCCAGACGAAATGCTCCAGCGTTTCCACG
>JAKQLM010000233.1 GCA_029567145.1 Pseudomonadota bacterium | reverse complement strand
AGATCATCCATCTGAACCGTGACGGGACGCCTGCGACGGAATTGTCGGGTGCGCTGCCGGGGGTCTGGTCGATGGGCCACCGCAACCCGCAGGGCGCGACGCTGGACCTGGAGGGGCGACTTCTGACGGTCGAACACGGGGCGATGGGCGGGGATGAGCTGAACGCGCCGGAGGCGGGCAAGAACTATGGCTGGCTCATCGCCAGCTTCGGGCTGAACTACAACGGCGACACGATCGGCCTAGGGACCAGCCTGCCGGGGACCGAGCCTCCGCTGCATTACTGGGACCCCTCGATCGCGCCGTCGGGGCTGCTGGTCTATTCGGGAAAGCTGATCCCGGACTGGCGGGGGGACATCCTGTTCGGGTCGCTGAACAGCGACTTTCTGGGCCGTCTGGACCCCGACGCGCCCGCCCCGACCGGCTTTGTCGAGGAGAGGCTGGCCGGGCCAGAGACCGCCCGGGTCCGCGACGTGGTCGAAGCGCCGGACGGGGCGATCTGGTTCCTGTCGGTCGGCAACGGGACGGCCTATCGGCTGGCCCCGGCGGAGTGATGTCCACAGTGGACAAAACCTGATAGCATAATGAAATCAATATCTTGTCCGTGAACGTTCACACTTTCTTAACCCGCGCCCCTAGCCCGGCGCGGCGTGCCAGAAGCCGAACTCGCGGAAGCTGGACGAGGTCCACCAATTTGTCCCAAGCTGGCCCCAGGTGAAGTTGCGCGATCCGGCGTTGGATTGCAGCGGCTGGGTCACGACGCCGTTCACCCGCTTGGCCATATGGCCGTTCTGTTCGGGTGCGACGATCTGGATATGGCCCGGACGGTTCATGTCGGTGCGCTGCGCGCAGATGATCCCGACCCGCCCGGGATTGACCGCCATCTGCAGCGCATCGGGGCTGGGCTCACGCAGCCAGCCGAAGCTGGCGCCGTATTCTTCCAGCCAGTCGAAGATGTTGTTCGCCCGCATCTCGTTCACCGTGGTGCCATAGGTCACCGGCACAGTCTGCCCGGCCAAAATCTTCGAGATCGCTGAAGAGGTCCACCAGACGCGCGGCAGGTAGCAGCCCATCATCAGCGCGGCGTCGTGCGAATAGACGTTGCAGTACGTGGTATTGCCCTGCGGCCACCAGCGCAGATGGGCAGAATTCCCAGGGTTCAGCCAGTCGATCACCGCCGCGATCCCGGCCACCACGCCGCCGGAATGGGTCGAGGGCAGGCCGGGCTGTCCCGCCTCGCCGATCCGGTAGGCCCAGCTGCCCCGGTTGTTGCGCCGGGCATTGGCATGGGGGCCAAGGTCGGCGCGGGGCAGGGCGCCGGTGGCCGTGACGGGCGGCGATTGCGGGAAGGTCACCCCGCCGATGGGGGCAATGTGCTTGTCCGAGATGAAGCCGCGCACGGTCATCATCACGATGGTGGCGGTCACCTCGATCCAGCCGGGAACCGGGCTGCCCCCGACCTTGGTCACCTCCATCCCCTGCGACAGGACGATGACGACGTTGTTCTTCGAGGAATCGGGGGCCGAACGCAGGTTCAGCTTCAATGCGGTCACGACATGGCTGGCCATGGGAAAACTCCGTGCTGAAATGATCGGGTCAAATGGAGACGGGGGCGAAAATTGCCGCAGTCAGTGTCGCACGGATTTCCGAAATCCCGAAGCTTTCCGTGTCGGTCGCAGGGTCAGGGATAGCTGACCCTAGATCGACAACCGCACCGGAACCGCGCCCGGCATCCATTGGGTCCCGCGTTGGCGGTAAGGGGTGGTGTTGTAGTGGCTGCGGTAGCATTTCGAGAAATGCGACGGGCTGGCAAAACCGCAGGCAAGCGCCACGTTGATCACGCTCATGTCGGTCTGCATCAGAAGGTTCCGCGCCTTCTGCAGCCGCAACTCCATGTAATAGCGCTTGGGGCTGCGGTTCAGATAGCGCCGGAACAGCCTTTCAAGCTGCCGGGTGGACATGCCCACTTCTTCGGCCAGATCGGCGGGCGACATCGGGTCTTCGATGTTGCCCTCCATCATCTGGATGACCTGCGACAGTTTGGGGTGCCGCACGCCGATGCGGGTCGGGATCGACAGGCGCTGGGTGTCCTGGTCGGTGCGGATGGTGGAATAGATCATCTGGTCGGCCACGGTATTGGCCAGATCCTCGCCATGATCCCTGGCGATGATCCGCAGCATCAGGTCGATGGAGGAGATGCCGCCCGCCGTGGTCCAGCGGTTGCCGTCCATGACGTAGACCGATTTGGTCAGCTTCACATC
>JAKQLM010000229.1 GCA_029567145.1 Pseudomonadota bacterium | reverse complement strand
CCCAGCCAGTTGATCTCGCGCACCGGGATGATGCGGGTGGACAGCGCGGCTTTCGGGCCGACGATCACCTGCCGGGCCGCAGGGTCCAGCCGGACCACGTACAGCGGGTCTTCAAGGCCGCCGATGCCCAGGCCTTTGCGCTGGCCGATGGTGTAGTGGATCACGCCGCGATGCTCGCCCAGGACGGTGCCGTCCATGTCCACGATCTGACCGGGATCGGCGGCCCCGGGGCGCAGCTTTTCGATCACCGCCGCATAGTCGCCGTTCGGGACAAAGCAGATGTCCTGGCTGTCGGGCTTGTCGGCCACCGGCAACCCGTATTTCACCGCCAAGGCGCGGGTTTCGGCCTTTGACGCCAGGTGGCCCAGGGGGAAACGCAGGTAGTCCAGCTGCTCGGGCGTGGTCGAGAACAGGAAATACGACTGGTCGCGCGCAGGATCGGCGGCCTGGTGCAACTCGGCACCCGCTGCGCCGACTTTCCGCTGGATGTAGTGGCCTGTGGCCATGCAATCGGCCTCCAGGTCCTTGGCCGTGGCCAAAAGGTCCTTGAACTTGACCCGTTCATTGCAGCGGATGCAGGGGACCGGCGTCGCGCCCGAAAGATAGGCGTCGGCAAACTCCTCGATCACCGCCTCGCGGAAGGTGTTCTCATAGTCCAGCACATAGTGCGGAAAGCCCATGGTTTCGGCCACCCGCCGCGCGTCGTGGATGTCGCGACCCGCACAGCAGGCCCCCTTTTTCGCCAGCGCCGCCCCGTGGTCGTAAAGCTGCAGGGTGACGCCAACCACATCGTAACCTTCTTCGGCCAGCATCGCCGCGACGACACTGGAATCGACCCCGCCCGACATGGCGACGACGACCCGCGTCTGGGACGGGGGTTTGGCAAAGCCAAGAGAGTTGAGCGCGAGGTCGCGGGGCATGGGACTGTCCGGGGATACGAGATGATGGGGAATATATGAAAATGCTGTGCACTCTCAATCCCCAGTTTCAGATTTGCTTAAGCCTGTTCCTGCATCGTGATCCCCGATGAACGAGGGAAGGCCGATGTTTCTGAAACGTGTCGACGGACCACGGCAGGTCACCCTGCCCGATGGCAGCATCCTCAGCCGGGCGGACCTGCCGCCCGCTGATACACGACGCTGGGTTGCCAGCCGCAAGGCGGTGGTGGTCAAGGCGGTGCAATACGGGCTGATTCCCCAGTCCGAGGCGCTGGACCGCTATGCCCTGTCGGAGGAAGAGTTCCTGTTGTGGCGCACGGCGGTCGAACGCCATGGCGACAAGGGGCTGAAAGTCACGGCGATCCAGAAATATCGTCAACTTTAAATTGTTTTGCACTCCCGCTCTGGCAAAGTAACCCCGTGTTAACCATTGCCCCCCAAGGTCGTTAACGATGTGACGGAGCGGAGTACCAGTCAAAATGCGCATCCTGCTTGTGGAAGACGACCCGACGACCTCGCGCAGCATCGAACTGATGCTGACCCATGCCAACCTGAACGTCTATTGCACGGACATGGGGGAAGACGGGGTCGATCTGGCGAAACTGTACGATTACGACCTGATTCTGCTGGACCTGAACCTTCCGGACATGAGCGGGCATGACGTCCTGCGCCAGATCCGCCAGGCCCGGGTGGAAACGCCGATTCTGATCCTCTCGGGTTCGGACGACACAGAAAACAAGCTGAAGGGGTTCGGCTTTGGCGCGGACGATTACCTGACCAAACCCTTTCACCGTGAGGAACTGGTGGCGCGTATCCACGCCATTATCCGGCGGTCCAAGGGCCACAGCCAGTCGGTGATCAAGACGGGCGAGATTTCGGTCAACCTGGACGCGAAGACGGTTGATGTCGACGGCAAGACCGTGCATCTGACCGGCAAGGAATACCAGATGCTGGAGCTTCTGAGCTTGCGCAAGGGCACGACGCTGACCAAGGAGATGTTCCTGAACCATCTTTACGGCGGCATGGACGAGCCCGAGTTGAAGATCATCGACGTCTTCATCTGCAAGCTTCGCAAGAAGCTGGCCGAAGCGACCGGCGGGGCGAATTACATCGAAACCGTTTGGGGCCGGGGCTACGTGTTGCGCGATCCGTCAGCTGCGGCGACGCCAAGACTTGCCGCCAGCGCCTGATCTTTACCTTGACCGGCCCCGCGCCTAACCTCTGGCCCGATGGCGGGGGAGGGTGAAAATGGCAGACAGGCCGGTCGAGGCGCTGACGCAACGCGAGGCAGAGGCAGAGCTTGCCCACCTGGTCCAGGCGCTGGCGGCGGCCAACTTGGCCTATCACACCGCCGACGCGCCCGAGATCACGGACGCCGCCTATGACGCCCTGAAACGCCGGAATGCCGCGATCGAGGCGCGGTTTCCCGGCCTGAAGCGGGCAGATTCGCCCAGCGACCAAGTGGGCGCGGCGGTGGCCGACGGCTTTGGCAAGGTTGCCCACCGCGTCCGGATGCTGTCGCTGGAAAACGCCTTTGCCGCCGAGGAGGTGGCCGAATTCGACGACCGCGTGCGCAAGTTCCTGGGGTTTTCAGGGGCGCTGGCCTACACGGCCGAGCCGAAGATCGACGGGCTGTCGCTGTCGCTGCGCTATGAAGGCGGGCGCCTGGTCCAGGCCGCGACGCGCGGCGACGGCGAGGTGGGCGAGAATGTCACCGAAAACGCCCGCACGATTGCCGACATTCCGCAACGGCTGACCGGGGCGCCGGATGTTCTGGAAGTGCGCGGCGAGGTCTACATGTCCCACGCCGATTTCGCCGCGCTGAACGCGCGGCAGGCGGCGAGCGGCGACAAGGCCTTCGCCAACCCGCGCAACGCGGCGGCGGGCAGCCTGCGCCAACTGGATGCCGGGATCACCGCCAGCCGTCCGCTGCGGTTCTTCGCCTACTCCTGGGGCGAGGTTTCGGCCCCGCTGGCGACCACCCAGTTCGGCGCGATCGGGCGGCTTGCCGCTATGGGATTCCAGACAAACCCTCTGACCGTTTCCTGTGACGGGCCGGAGGCCATGCTGGCCCAGTACCGCCTGATCGAAACCCAGCGCGCGACCTTGGGCTATGATATCGACGGCGTGGTCTACAAGGTCGACGATCTTGGTCTGCAGGGGCGGCTCGGGTTTCGCTCGTCCACCCCCCGCTGGGCGCTGGCGCACAAGTTTCCGGCGGAACTGGCCTGGACGACGCTTCTGGGCATCGACATCCAGGTTGGTCGCACGGGCGCGCTGTCGCCGGTCGCGCGGTTGCAGCCGGTGACCGTGGGCGGCGTCGTGGTCAGCAACGCGACCCTGCACAACGAGGATTACATCGCCGGGCGTGACAGCAAGGGCCAGCCGATTCGCGACGGCAAGGACATCCGGGTCGGCGACTGGGTGCAGGTCTACCGCGCCGGGGACGTGATCCCAAAGGTCGCGGATGTTGACCTGTCCCGCCGCAAGGGCGACGCGCAAGCCTTTGTCTTTCCTCAGCTTTGCCCGGAATGCGGCAGCCCTGCGCACCGCGAGGACGGCGATTCCGTCCGCCGTTGCACCGGCGGACTGATCTGCCCAGCCCAGGCGGTAGAGCGGCTGAAGCACTTTGTCAGCCGGGGCGCCTTCGACATCGAAGGTCTGGGGGCAAAGCAGGTGGAGATGTTCTTCAAAGACGCGATCCTGCCGGTGAAAACCCCCGCCGACATCTTCACGCTTGCCGCAAGAGACGCCGACAACTCCTTGCAAAAGCTGAAGAATCGCGATGGCTTCGGGGAAACCTCGGCCGCAAAGCTGTTCGCCGCGATCGAGGCGAAGCGCAGCATCCCGCTGGACCGGCTGATCTTTGCGTTGGGGATCCGGCACATTGGCGAAACCTCCTCCAGCCTACTGGCACGGCATTATGGCAGCTGGGAGATTTTCATCCAGGCCATTGATTCGGCAGCAGATTTCAGCGGCCCGGATTGGGACGAGCTGACCGGCATCGACGGGATGGGCGAGGTCAGCGCCCGCGCGCTGATCGACGCGTTGCATCCCGACAGCGCCGAGCGGGCTGAAGTGAACCGGCTGGTCGGGCAGTTGACCGTGCAGCCGGTCAAGGCCGCCGCGACCGATTCGCCCGTCGCAGGCAAGACCGTGGTCTTCACCGGCACGCTGGAAAAGATGACCCGGGCCGAAGCCAAGGCCCGGGCCGAGGCGCTGGGGGCCAAGGTCGCGGGCAGCGTCAGCGCCAAGACCGATCTGCTGATTGCCGGGCCGGGGGCGGGGTCCAAGGCCAAGGATGCGGCGCGGCTGGGCGTGCAGGTGATCGACGAGGACGCCTGGCTGCGGCTCATCGGATGACGGAGGCCGGACCCAACCGCCCCGAGGCGCTGTTTCCGCTCTTTGCCGAGCTGGAGACCCTGCCGGGCGTCGGGCCAAAGGCGGCGCAGGCCTTCAAGGGGTTGGGGGTCGCGCGGCCAAAGGATCTTTTGTACCTTCTGCCGCATTCCGGGGTGGACCGGGCGCTGCGGGCGTCGGTCCGTGACGTGATCCCGCCCGCGACGCTGACGGTCGAGGTCGAGGTCGGCCAGCACGTGCCGCCGCGCACCAAGGGGCGGCCCTATCGCGTGCATGTCCGCGACCAGAAGCTGGAGTTCCAGCTGGTTTTCTTCCACGCCCGCGCCGATTATCTGCAAAAGCTGCTGCCGACCGGGCAGCGGAGGCTGGTGTCGGGCAAGGTCGAATTCTTCGACGGACTGGCGCAGATGGTGCATCCCGACCATGTGCTGCGGCTGGAAGAAGCGGCAGAGATTCCGGCCTATGAGCCGGTCTATCCTCTGGTCGCGGGCCTGACGCAGC
>JAKQLM010000220.1 GCA_029567145.1 Pseudomonadota bacterium | reverse complement strand
GCGGCGGGCGGCGCGGTGGCAGGATCAGGTCTCGGCCGTAGCGACGGACAAGGTGCCGCTTGAAGCTGATCACCGCACCCGTCGGCCACAGGGTCATGCCCTTGGCATGGGCTGCGACGAAATCCTGTTCGTTGCGGTACTGGGTCATGGCTGTTGCCGGATCGGCCTGAAAGGCCAGAAGGATCTGCTGCTGCTCGCCCAGCGTGAAGGCAAAGACCCCGGTAGACGGCTGCACTGGCTCAGCTTCCCGCCAATCTTTGCCGGTGTCTAGCAGGATCATCCCGCCCGGCGCAGCAAAGAACGGGTCAAGCGGGCCTAGGATCATCATGTCAAGGTCGATGACCAGCGCCCGCGTCCCTCGTGCCAGCGCTGCAACCACCGGGTCGAACAGGGCCAGCTTCCGCCAGACCCCCGGCGCGCGGATTTGCTCCGGGGTCAGGCCGATGTCGGGAATTGGCGCGGCGGTGATGCCTTGGTCCAGCCCGCTGGCATCATCGGTCAGGCAAAGGAATCGGAACCCTGGCGCCAGATGGGCTCGAACCGCCCGGTACAGCACGTTGACATAGTCCGGACCGAACAGCGTTCCCCATTTCATGCACAAGATGATGCGATCTTGGGACATTCGCTCTCCGGTGCGGCAGGGTGCTGACAGTCCTAGATGGCTAGACAATAGTGGGCATCCTGTCCATACCCGGCTCTGCAACGCTAACCAAAGCCAGTTCCATGACCCGCCACCTTCTCTTCCTGACCGGCACCCGGGCCGACTTTGGCAAGCTGGAGCCTTTGGCCGTCGCCGCTCGGGATGCGGGGTATCGGGTTGGGCTGTTCGTCACCGGCATGCACATGATGGACCGCTATGGCCTGACCCGCAACGAGGTGCGGCGGACCCCCGGCGTCGAGGTGCACGAGTTCGTCAACCAGGCCGAGGGCGATGCGCAGGACCTGATCCTGGCGCGCACGGTCACCGGCTTTTCCGCGCATGTCCGCAGCCAGCGGCCTGATCTGATCGTGCTGCACGGCGACCGGATCGAGGCGCTGGCGGGCGCGCTGGTCGCGGCGACGAACTATGTCCGCTCGGCCCATGTCGAGGGCGGCGAAGTGTCGGGCACCATCGACGAGGTCTTTCGGCACTGCAACACCAAGCTGTGCACGCATCACTTTGTCTCCTCGGACGCCGCCGCCCGCCGGGTTCGCGCTTTGGGCGAGCCGGATGCGACGATCCACGCCATCGGCTCGCCCGAGCTGGACTTTCACGCCCGCCCCTCGGGGGTCACGCTGGACGAGGTGCGGGCGCGTTATGCGATCCCGTTTGCCGACTATGGCATCGTCACCTTCCACCCGGTCACCAGCGAGCAGGACACGATCGGGCAGCAGGCGACGGACCTGTTCGCGGCGCTGGAGGCGTCGGGCCGCAGCTTTGTCACCATCGCGCCGAACAATGACCCGGGCAGCACGGCGATCTTCCAGGTGCTTGAAAAGCTTCCGAAAGATCGGTTTCGCCTGCTGCCTTCGATGCGATTTGCGCATTTTTCCGAGCTGATGAAGAACGCCGCCTGCATGGTCGGCAACTCCAGCGCCGGGGTGCGCGAGGCGCCGTTTCTGGGCCTGCCGTCGCTGGACATCGGGACGCGGCAAAGCAACCGGTCCGATGCGCCCAGCGTCACCGCCTGCGAGGCGGCGGACCGCGCGGTGATCCTGGATTTCCTGCAGACCCATTGGGGGCGGCAGGCCGTGCCGCATGCCGGGTTCGGCCAGGGCTCGGCGGCCGAGCGGTTTGTGGACACGCTGTCCCGGCCGGATTTCTGGACCGTCAGCCTGCAGAAGGCCTTTCGTGACTAGGCCCCGACCGGCCCCGGGTCTTGCGCTGGGCGCATATCTTGCGGCGTCCCGTGCGATCCCGTTGCTGGCCCCGATGGTCCTGAACCGGCGCTTGCGGCGTGGCAAGGAACTACCCGACCGCTGGCGCGAAAAGCTGGGGCAGGCCACCCTGCCACGCCCGAAGGGCAAAGTGATCTGGCTGCACGCTGTCGGGCTGGGCGAAACGCTGGCCCTGCGCGGGCTGATCGACGCCATGGCCGCGCAGTCCGAGGCCGAGTTTCTGGTGACCTCGACCACCCGCGCCTCGGCCGAGGTGCTGGGCGCGAACCTGCCCGCGCGCACGCGCCACCAGTTCCTCCCGCTGGATGCGCCCGCCTATCTGGCGCGGTTTCTGGACCATTGGCGCCCCAGCCTGTCGGTCTGGGCCGAACAGGACCTGTGGCCCGGTGCTGTGGCCGCGACGGATGCGCGGGGCATCCCCTTGACGCTGGTCAACGCCCGGATGAACGCCGACGCCCATGCCCGGCGCGCGCGCTGGAAGGGGCTTTACGCCGACCTTTTCGCCCGGTTCCGGCTGATCACGGCGCAGGACGATGCCACGGCCCTTCACTTGCAGGCCCTTGGGGCGAAAGGCGTTTCCGTCACCGGGTCGCTGAAAGCCGCCGCGCCGCCCTTGCAGGCCGATCCGGCCCGACTGGCCGCGGTGCGGACCGCTTTGGCCGGACGGCGGGCAGTGCTTCTTGCCTCGTCCCACCCCGACGATGAGGTGGCGCTGTTCACCGCGCTGCGGCCTGCGACGTCCCGGCCGCTGGTCCTGATCGCGCCGCGCGACCCCGCGCGTGGGGCTGAAATCGCCGCCCGCGCCGCCGAACACGGGCTGACCAGCACGCGCCGCAGTCTGGACGAAGGCCCGGACCGCGACCTCTGGATCGTCGACAGTTTCGGCGAGATGGGGCTGTGGCTGCGCCTGTGTCCGGTGACGCTGGTCGGCGGCACCTTCGGCGCGGTCGAGGGTCACAACCCGTGGGAGCCCGCCGCCCTGGGGTCGGCCATCCTGCACGGGCCGCGCATCGCCAATTTCGCCGGGGACTTCGCCAGCCTGCATGGCGCAAGTGCGGCGCTCCCCGTCGCGGTTGAAACGCTGCTGGGTGCGCTGCGGGACGATCACAGCGCCATGGCCGCGCGGGCGCGGGCGCTGTCGGATGCCTGTCGCGCGGGGCTGGGGCCGCTGGCCGCCGACCTTCTGGCCCTGACATGAGGCTGTGGCTGTTCCTGCGGCTTTGGTCGCTTTTGTGGCATCTGGGGCTGCCGGTGGTGCTGGTCTATCTGTGGCGTCGGGGCCGGAAGGATCCGCTCTATGCGCAACATCTGGGCGAACGCCTGGGCCGCTACCG
>JAKQLM010000213.1 GCA_029567145.1 Pseudomonadota bacterium | reverse complement strand
GGCGCCTTTGCCGATGCGAACGATCGCTTTGGTCGCGGTGATGTCGAGATCGCGGACGAGGATCTGGAGCATACTCCGGTCGCAATGGCGGGTGAGGATTGCATCTGCCTGGCCGCCACCGATGCTCCGCTGCGGTTCCGGGGGCTGATCCCGCGCCTTGCCCAGCCGTTGCTGCGGATCTGACCGGACGTCGGGTTGAAGCCCGGCCTACGGCAGCAGATCGACGCCGGATATCCGGACGACAAGGACGGGCCCGTCGCCTGACAGCGTGACCGGGCCGGTTGTCACGACCAGGTCATCCCGACTGAGGGCATGGCCGTTCATCTGGCACGGTCCCAGCGCATACAGGGCAAGCTGGCCTTCTGTCGGCAGGGTGGCGTTCCGGGCCAGCGTCACTTTGGGCTGGGCCAGGTGTCGCGCGGTCATCACGTTGAAATCGTCAGACGGCAGGCCGCCGGTTTCAGAGGCCGTGACCGGAACATCGCCGGGGAAGGCCACCGGCACCAGCGGATCGCAGCGCAGGTCGATGCCGTCGCCGGTCAGTCGAAAGCCGGGGCCCGAAAGAACGGTGAGGTTCCGCTCGATCCCCGGAAACAGCGAAAACGGCCCGTCCTCGACCACGCTGGCGCGGGACAGGCGCAGGACAAGCTGCCCGTCCCGGTCGATCCGCAGCATTTCGACGGTCGTCCCACGACCGTTTTTCCAGGGCTGGCGGGTGTAGTCGGCGGGGGTCAGGTGGATCATCGTGGTCTCTTGTTGAACAATGGTGGGCGGATCGCCCACCCTACGCCTGCGCCTTGCCGCCCCCATGGGATCGATCAGGCCCGCGCGACACGCGGGGCCGGGTCGGGCGGCGTGACGGTGGAGGGGGCCAGTTCCTCGAAGTCGAAATTGTCCAGCCGCCGGGCGCGTTTGCCGGCCTTTTCGGATGACACCTTGATGTCCTCGATGTCCTTGGCGGCCTGCCCGAAGTGGCGGTCCAGGCTTTCGACCCGTGTCCCCAACCGGTCCACATCGGCATATAGCAGCGCCAGTTCCTGACGGATCGCCCCCGCCTGTTCGCGCATGCGGGCATCCTTCAGGACCGCCCGCATCGTGTTCAAGGTGGCCATGCAGGTGGTGGGCGAGACAATCCAGACCTTTACCGCAAACCCTTCGCGCACGAGGTCGGGGAAGTTGGCGTGCAGTTCGGCATAGACCGCTTCCGACGGCAGGAACATCAGCGCGCCGTCGGCGGTTTCGCCTTCGACGATATAGCGTTCGGCAATCGCCCGTATATGCGCACGGACGGCGGCGCGCATCTGCTGGCCCGCCTCTTGCACCCCGCGCGGAGTGTCGGCCCGGCGCAGCGCCTCATAGGCCTCCAGCGGGAATTTTGCGTCGATGACGATGGGGCCGGGGGGATTGGGCAGGTGGATCAGACAGTCGGCGCGGCGGCCGTTCGTCAGCGTCGCCTGCATCGTGTAGGCGTCCTTGGGCAGGGCCTTTTGCACGATGTCATGCAGCTGGATTTCCCCGAAAGCGCCCCGTGTCTGCTTGTTCGACAGGATATCCTGCAACGACAGCACGTTGCCCGACAGCTTTTCGATATTCGCCTGCGCCTTGTCGATGGTTTCCAGCCGGGTCTGCAACTCGCCCAGGCTGCGGGCGGTGCGGGTCGAGGTGCCGTGCAGCGCCTCGGTCATCTGACGCTGCACCTCGGCCAGGCGCTGTTCCATCACCTTGAGCATCGCGGTCTGGCTGACGGCCTGCGCTTCCGAGACATGATGCAGACCCCCGGCCAGCCGTTCCTGCCCGTCGCCAAGGCTTTGCACGCGCGACGACAGCCAGGAAACCTCACGCAACAGGGGTTCGGCCATCGTCGCGGACCGACCCGCCGAGCGCAGGATAAGGATCAGGAACCCCAGCAGCACCAGAACCGCGCCGCCGATCAGCAGGGCTTCAGGGTCGTTCCAGCGAAAGCTTTGGCCAAAAAGCGTGATCATCGCCGCCCGAACAGCCGTTCGATGTCGTGCAGCGACAGCTGAACATAGGTCGGCCGCCCGTGGTTGCACTGGCCAGAAAGGGGCGTCGCCTCCATCTCGCGCAACAGGGCGTTCATCTCTTCGGGGCGCATCTGGCGGCCGGACCGGACCGAGCCGTGGCAGGCCATGCGCGACAGGATCGCGTCGATCTTTGCGCGCACCAACTGGCTGTCGCCAGCGTCGGCAAGTTCGTCCAGGATGTCCCGGATCAGCGCTTCGCCGTTGACCGGGCCAAGGATCGCGGGGGTTTCGCGGATCGCGATGGCGCTGCCGCCGAAAGGTTCGATGCCCAACCCGACCTCGGCCAGCGCCGGGGCGGCATCAAGAAGCCGGGCGGCGTCGGTGGGGGACAGGTCGACGATTTCGGGGATCAGCAGGGCCTGCGCGCGAATGCCGGTTTCGGCCTGCTGGCGCTTTAGCCGTTCGTAGACCAGCCGTTCGTGGGCGGCATGCTGATCGACGATCACCATCCCGGTCGCAGTCTGGGCGACGATGTAGTTTTCATGCAATTGCGCGCGGGCCGCCCCGAGGGGATGGTCGACTGTGGCTTCGGCGGGCGTATCGTCCAGCCGGGCCTGCGGCGCTTCGGCAAAGCCTTGGGGTGCCTGAAAGGCAAAGGCGCGCGACAGGCTGGGCTGGCTTGGCCGGTCCATCTGGTAGACGCGCGCCGCTTCGGGGCGGAAGGCCTGCAAGGTCGCCGCGCCCACGGTGGACGACGCGCGGTGCCCGGCCCCGGTCAGGGCCGACTTCAGCGCGGTGATGATCAGGCTGCGCGCGGCATCGGGTTCGCGGAACCGGACCTCGGCCTTGGCGGGGTGGACGTTGACGTCAACGCGCTGCGGGTCGGCGATCAGGTTCAGGACGGCCGCAGGGTGGCGGTCGCGGGAAAGGACGTCGAAATAGGCCGCCCTCAGCGCACCATAAAGCATCCGGTCCAGCACGGGCCGACCGTTGACGAACAGGTACTGCTGCGCCGACGACCCGCGCGAATAGGTCGGCAGCGCGGCATAGCCCTGCAGGCGCAACCCGTCGCGTTCGGCGTCGATCCGCAGGGCGTTGTCGGTGAAATCGCGACCGATGACACCGGAAAGGCGGCTTTGCAGCGCATCGAACAGGTCGCCGCTGGCGGGATCAGCGCGGAACAGGGTGCGCGTGTCGCCCCCGGTCACGTCGCGCAAGGTAAAGCCGACCAGCGGTTCGGCCATCGCCAGACGGCGGATGCAGTCCGTCACCGCCTGCAGTTCGGCCCGGTCAGAGCGGAGGAATTTCAAGCGGGCGGGGGTGGCAAAGAACAGGTCGCGAAGCTCGACAACCGTGCCCCGGGTCAGCGCGGCCGGTTTCACGGGCGACAGCCTGCTGGCTTCGCAGGTGATCTGCGCGGCGTCCCCGTCAGCCCGGGAGGTGATGGTCAGCCGCCCCACGGCGCCAAGCGAAGGCAGCGCTTCGCCGCGAAAGCCGAAGCTGCGGATGTCCAGAAGGTCCGACCCGTCGATCTTGGACGTCGCATGGCGCGACAGGGCCAGCGGCAGGTCCCCGGCGGTCATGCCGCAGCCGTCGTCCGTCACCCGGATCAGGGTCTTGCCGCCATCGGCGATGTCGACCTGGATGCGGCTGGCCCCCGCGTCCAGCGCGTTCTCGACCAGCTCTTTCACCGCCGAGGCCGGACGCTCTACCACCTCGCCCGCGGCGATGCGGTTGATCGCGGCCTCATCCAGTTGCCGGATCACGGGGCGGCCTTGTGCGCCCGTTATCTTGGGGGTGTGAAGGGTCATGCCACCATCAGTAGCAGGGGCGGCTGAGTCGGGAAAGAACGAAACATGACTTTCCCCCCGCCGGGGTTGCGCTTTCGATGGGCCGCTCCATATCGCGGTAAAATGGGGGGACGTGATGCAGGACATGCTGACGCTGGCAGGGGCGAACCTGCTGACGCCGATGATCTTGTGCTTTGGTTTGGGGCTGTTCGCGGCGTTGGCGCGCAGCGAGTTGACGATCCCCGAGGCGGTGGCGAAGGGGATGTCGATCTACCTTCTGTTCGCCATCGGCTTCAAGGGCGGGGTCGCGGTGGCCGATCATGGCCTGGACGGGCGGCTGATCGCAGCGCTGCTTGTCGGAGTTGGGCTGTCCTTTGTGATCCCCTTCGTCGCCTTTGCCCTGCTGAAAGGGATGACCCGGCTGTCGGCGACCGATGCGGCGGCGGTGGCGGCGCATTACGGGTCGATCTCGATCGTGACCTTCGTCACCGGGTCTTCGGTCGTGCAGGCGGCGGGTCTGGTGGCCGAGGGCTACATGGTCGCCGTCGCCGCCGCGATGGAGGCGCCGGCGATCATTTCGGCCCTGTATCTGGCCAGCCGGTCCGGGGGCCGGGCCGAGAAGATGGACGCCGACCTCTGGCGCGAGATCCTGCTGAACGGGTCGATCGTGCTGCTGGTCGGGTCGTTCCTGATCGGGCTGGTCACCGGGGCGCCCGGGATGCAGCGGTTCGAGGCGTTCATCGTCGCCCCGTTCCAGGGCGTGCTGTGCCTGTTCCTGCTGGACATGGGG
>JAKQLM010000506.1 GCA_029567145.1 Pseudomonadota bacterium | reverse complement strand
ACTGGTCCGCGACTTGACCGAAGGGCGGCTGGACCTTGCGCTGGTCGCGCTGCCGGTGTCCGAGCCCTCACTGGCCGAGCATCCGCTGTTCGAGGAAGATTTTCTCTTGGTCCGCCCCAAGGCGCAGCAGGACCACCCGGTCCCGACCGTCGATGCCCTGCGGGAAATGCCGCTGCTCCTCCTGGAGGAAGGCCACTGTTTCCGCGATCAGGCGATCAGTTTCTGCAAACTGCCTCCGGCGCTGTCGGGCGAGATCATGGAAGGCTCATCCCTGTCGACGTTGGTCCAGATGGTCGGCGCAGGGATCGGGGTGACGCTGATCCCGGAAATGGCCGCGCGGATCGAGACCCGCTCGGCCAGCGTGGCGATCAACCGGCTGCCCGATCCGCGGCCCAGCCGGACCATCGGGCTGGTCTGGCGGCGCAGCAATCCCCTGGCTGACCGTTTTGGATTGATGGCCGCGCAACTGGCCTGCGACCTGCAGGACGTCGGAGGCTAAGCCCCCCAGGTCCGCTCCAGAAGCCGCAGCCAGTTGCCGTGGGCAATCTTGGCGATCAATGGCTCGCCCAACCCCATGTCGCGCATTGCGGCGATCAGGACGGGCAGGCCTTCGACCCCGCCGATGTCCTTTGGCGTCGTCGCACCGTCATAGTCCGATCCCAGACCGACATGGTCCTCACCGGTCAGCCGCAACAGGTGGTCAATGTGACGCTTGACCGGGTCCAGCGTCATCTCGGCGCTTTGCCGACCATCCTCACGCAAGAAGACGGTGGCAAAATTCAGCCCGACCATGCCGCCCGTTTCGCCAATCGCCTGCAACTGCCCGTCGGTCAGGTTGCGGCTGGAGGGGGTGACGGCGTGGGCGTTGGAATGGGTGGCGACCAGCGGTGCATCCGACAGCTTTGCCACGTCCCAGAACCCGGCCTCGTTCAGATGGCTCAGGTCGATCATGATCCGCAAGGCATTGCATTCGCGGACCAGCGCGCGTCCCAGATCGGTCAGCCCCGGCCCGGTGTCGGGACCCGAGGGGAAGCGGAACGGCACGCCGTGGCCAAAGATCGTCGGGCGCGACCACACCGGGCCGACCGACCGCAACCCCATCGCGTGAAACAGGTGCAAGGCGTCAAGGTCCGGCCCGATCGGCTCGGCGCCCTCGAAATGGATCACCCCGGCCACGACGCCCCCCGCCAGCGCGGCGCGGATTTCGCCCGCCGTGCGGCACCAGCGGAACGCGCCCGCCGCCGCCCGCTCCATCCACAAAAGCTGGCCCAGCATCGCGACCGCTACCGGTTGCGCGGCGTGATGGTCGATCAGGTCCGGCAACGGCAGATCATAGGGCGGATTGTCCATCAGCGCCTGAAAATCCACCGCATCCGCCGTCTCGGGCGAGGGGATGTAGACTGCAAAGAACCCGCCCGCAAAGCCGTGGCTCTGCATCCGGGGCAGGTCCAGGTGCCCGGCCCCGGTTCCTTGCAGCCAAAGCTCCTGCCGGGCGGACCCGGCTCCGGCAAGGTTCAGCACCATGTCGTTGTGGCCGTCGAACACGGGGACGACAGGCGCGGGAATCGGGGGGGACATCGGGCGGCTCCGCTGGCAAGGGTTGCGCCACCATTTCGCCCCGCCCGGCGAAGCGCAACCCCGCGCGCCGCACGGGTGGCGCATTTCGCCGCAGGTCGCGGGGCACGGGGCGATTGACGAACGCCCGCAGTTCCGCCATCACGACCGCATGTTGACGCAGACCCTGATCCGCATGCACCGCCTGGTGCTGCTTGTCTCGCTGACGGTCGCGCTGGTCGCGACCGGGTTTGGTCACCGCATGCCCGCCCCGTCGGACGCGGCGCTGGCCTTTGCGCTGGCGAACGGCGCGACGGCGGCGGATTTCTGCGGCGACGACCTTGACGAGGATGGTGTCCGCGATCCGCATTGCCAGGCCTGCCAGATTGCCGGGACCGCAGACCTGCCCACCACGACGCAAAGCCTGATCGACCTGGACCTGGCCTTTGTCGCCCGCACCGTCGCCCCGCGCGAAAGTCGGGCGCTGGCACGTGTCCTGGACCTGGCCAACACGCCTCAGGGTCCGCCCGTCGCCTGACCGGCGGCGCTGACCCCTCCCTTCGCCGCCCTTCTTGTGCCGCCCGCAGGCCCCCGGCCTAGCGTTCCCTTTCGCGCACCAAAAGGCGTTTCCATGTCCACCAAGACCCAATCCCCCAATCGTCTGTACTTCGCCGTCTGGCGCTGGCACTTCTATGCCGGGCTTTATGTGATCCCGTTCCTGCTGATGCTGGCCACGACCGGCCTGGTCATGCTGTGGATCGCCGTGCTGGCCGGGATCGGCGATGAAAAGCTGACCATCCCGCGCGGTAACCGTGCCCTTCCGGTCAGCGACCTGGTTACGGTGGCCGAGGCCACGGTCCCCGGCTCCAACGCCTCGCAATACATCGCCCCGCTGTCGCCCGACCACGTCGCCACGGTGGTTGTCGCCGCCGGTCCTGTCAGCTCTGGCATCACGCTGAACCCCTACACCGGCGAGGTCCTGAACACTTTCCCCTGGCGGGCCGGGTGGTACGATTTCCTGACCGACATCCACGGCACGTTGCTGATCGGCGATACCGGAGACTGGCTGATCGAGGCGGCGGCCAGCCTGGGCCTGTTGCTGACGGTCACCGGCATCTACCTGCACTGGCCGCGCAACGGCGCGCGCTGGGGCGGGGCGCTGACCGTGCAGGCCGCCGCCACGGGCCGCGCCTTCTGGAAATCGCTGCACGGCGCGCTGGGCCTGTGGGTCAGCCTGCTGCTGGTGGTGTTCCTGATCTCGGGCCTTAGCTGGGCCGGTCTGTGGGGCACCAAGTTCGTGCAGGCCTGGTCCACCTTTCCGGCGGAAAAATGGGACAACGTGCCCCTGTCGGACGCGACCCATGCCGACATGAACCACGGCGCCGCCAAGGAAGTGCCCTGGGGGCTGGA
>JAKQLM010000210.1 GCA_029567145.1 Pseudomonadota bacterium | reverse complement strand
GCGGCGGGGGGCAGCGTCTCGGGCTGGCGAAGCAGAACCCAGGCGTTGGCCAAAAGCGCGATAGCGGCGACGACAAGAAAGATCGTGCGCCAGGTCCCGACCCACAGGACGGCCTGCCCCAGAAGCGGGGCAAGGGCCGGGACGACCATGAAGATCATCATCACGACGGACACGATGCGCGCCATGTCGCGGCCCTTGTACAGGTCGCGGACCATGGCCATTCCGACGACTCGGGGGGCCGCCGCACCCAGGCCCTGCAGGGCGCGGGCGAAAAGCAGGGTTTCAAGGCTTGGCGCCAGGGCGCTGAGCGCAGCACCGATCAGATAGACGACGGCACAGACCAGGATCACAGGCTTGCGGCCGAACCGGTCCGAGATCGGACCCGCGATCAGAGTGCCAAAGCCCATGCCGAAAAAGAAACTGGTGACGACAAGCTGCACCTGGTTGGGGCTGTCCGGGGACAGGTCGGCCGCAATCTGCGGCAAGGCGGGCAGCATGGCGTCGATGGACAGCGCGATGGTGGCGAAAAGCATCGCCATCATCGCCACGAATTCGCGCTGCGAGACGGGGGAGCGGGTCACTCGGCCTTGCCTGCGATTTCAGCGATGACCTTGCTCCAGGTTTCGGTCGGTTGAGCGCCGCTGACGACATACTGCTGCGCGATCAGAAAGGTCGGGACGGCGTACACGCCCTTCTGGCGGGCGTCCAGGTCGCGGGCCTGAATGTCGTCTGCGTCCGCATCCGACTGCAGAAGCCGCAATGTGGCGTCGCGGTCCATGCCATTTTCCCCGGCGATATCGGCAAGCGTTTCCAGGTCGCCGATGTCGCGACCTTCAGCCCAGTAGGCGCGCATCAGGGCGGCGACGATCGGGGACTGGACCGCCTCGATCCCGGCCCAATGGATCAGCCGATGCGCGTTCAGCGTATTGGGCATCCGGCTGGGCTTGTCGGGGTCCATATCCACCCCGGCGTTGCGGGCGACTTCACGGAGGCGCTCATGGATCGCATCGACCCGGGCCTTGCCGCCGAACTTCTCCTCCAGATAGGCGCGCTTTGCGACACCTTCGGGTGGCAGGTCGGGGTTCAGCTGGAACGGATGCCACTGGATCTGGAACGGATGGCCCGGATGGTCGGCCAGCGCGCGGTCCAGGTTCGCCTTGCCGACAAGGCACCAGGGGCAGACGGGATCAGAGAAGATGTCCAGACGGACGGCGGGTAGGGTCATGGGTCGGGCCTTTGGTAGAGGGCGGCAAGTGCGCGGCGGACCAGTTTGCCGGTCGCGGTGCGGGGCAGGGTATCAACGCGCTGGGTGTGGCGTGGTTGCTTCCAGCGGGCAAGGGCGGTTTCCGCGCATTGGCGCAGAAGGGCGGTGTCGATGGCGCACGAAGATTCGTAGAACAGCGCGATGATCCGGGTTCCGGGCGTCGGCTCGATTTCGGTCGCGGCGCAGGCGACAAGGCCGGGGATGCCCTGGAACGCGGCCTCGACTTCAACAGGCGAGACGCGGAACCCGCCCGCGTTCAGCAGGTCATCCTTGCGGCCAAGATGGGTGATGGCGCCGTCGGCGGACATCCGGGCAGTGTCCCCGGTGCGAAACCAGTCGCCGTGCGGCGGGGGCTGGCCAAGGATGCCGCGCATCAGGCCGGGGTCAGAGGTGGCGACGGCCAGCTCTCCCGCTGTGCCGCGCGGAACGGGGGCGCCCGCATCGTCCAGGATGGCGACGTGGCGACCGGGCTGGATGTGGCCGGTGGTGCCGTGGGGCGCGGGGCTGGATGGCGACCCCGAAAGGTAGGTGGAGATTTCGGTCATGCCCAGCGCCTCGTGCACAAGCGTTCCGGTCGCGGCCTCCCAGGCGCTGCGGGTGGCGGCGGGCAGCGATTCACCGGCGGACAGGGCGTGGCGCAGGTGGGGCAGGGCGGGGATCGGCGCGCGCAGCATCTGGCGAAGGACGCCCGGGGCGGCGGCAAGGATCGTGGCCCGGGCGCGGGCCAGAAGGGCTGGCAAATCGGTTGCGGGCGTGCCTGGGGCCGGGACCAGCGCCGTTGCGCCCAGCGTCCAGGGGTCCAGAAGCCCGGTGCCCAGCGTGTAGGTCCAGTTCATCGCGCCCGCATGCAGCAGGCGGTCGTCGGGGGTCAGCCCCTCCCAGCCCTGATGCATCGGCTGGCGGGCCAGGATCGCGCGGTGGGCGTGGCTGACGGCGGAGGGCAGGCCCGAACTGCCCGAGGTGAAGATGACATAGGCCTCGGCGTTCGGATCGGCGGGGATCGGGGTCAGGGGCGGCAGGGCTTCCCACAGGGACAGGTCGGCGGGAAGGGTAGGCAGGTGCGGCGGCACGGGCAGGCCGGGATCGGCGACGGCCAGGCGAGGGGCGACCAGGGCGGACAGGCGGGCAACCTCGGCGCCGGTCAGCGCGGCCGAGGTCGGGACCGGGACCAGACCCGCCGCGATGCATCCCAGAAAGGCGATCGGAAACGCCGGGCCATTCCCCAGCCGCAAAAGGACGCGATCCCCCGGTGCCAGTTCCTGACTCTGCAGATGGGTGGCGCACCCAAGGACAAGCGCCGAAAGCCGGGCAAAGCTGAGGGTGTCCTCGTCCCCCGGATGCACCACGACCAGCGCCGGTTTGTCCCCCAGCGCCGGGGCCTGTGCCAGCACATGTGCGGCCAGGTTCAGGCGATGCGGCAAGGGCGGGTGCGGGCGGGTGTCGATGACGGACAGCATTCCCAAGCGGTTGCACTTGCGCGCGGCAGTTGCAAGCCTTGGGCACGTCGACTAACGGTTCTTCATGCAGCAGACCGATCCCAAGACGATGATCCGTGTGGCGCGCGAAGCGGGCGACGCGGCGCATGTCGAGCCGTTGAACCTTGGGCTGCGGGTCCGCGATCTGCGCCGGTCGCTGGGCTGGACGCTGGAGGAAGCCGCCAGCCGGGCCGGGCTTGCGCGCTCGACCCTGTCCAAGATCGAGAACGGGCAGATGAGCCCGACCTATGACGCGTTGAAGAAGCTTGCCGGGGGGTTGTCGATCAGCGTGCCGCAGCTGTTCACCGCTCCGTCGAAGGCGCAGGTCATGGGTCGGATGGCGGTGACCAAGGCCAGCGAAGGCCAGCCGCAGGCGACGGCGACCTATGAACACGTGCTGCTGGCGCAAGGGCTGACGAAAAAGCAGATGCTGCCCTACCATGCGACGATCCGCGCCCGCAGGTTCGAGGAATTCGACGGCTGGGTCCGGCATGACGGCGAGGAATTTCTGTATGTCCTGACCGGGATCGTGCGGCTGTATACCGAATATTACGAACCCGTGGACCTGCGGCGCGGCGACAGCGCCTATTACGACGCGGCGATGGGGCACAACGTGATCAGCCTGTCGGACGAGGACGCGACGATCCTGTGGGTCACGTCGCTGGTTTGATCTGGCTCATGGCGGTTGCGGGCCAGCGCGGCTAGCGTTCCGGAAAAGCCTGAAGGGGGAGGGCCAGGGTGCGGATTGCAATCCTGACGGATATCCATGCCAACCGCGAAGCCTTCGAGGCGGTGCTGGCCGATGCCCGCGCCCGCGGGGCCGAACGGATCGTGCTTCTGGGCGATCTGGTGGGCTATGGGCCTGATCCCGAATGGTGTTGCGATCTGGCCTTGCGGCTGGTGACCGAGGGGGCGACCTGCGTCAGGGGCAACCACGACCACGCGGCGGCGGGTGCGCCCGAGCCGATGTCTGCGCTTGCCAAGGCGGCGATGGATTGGACCCGGACCCGGCTGTCGGACACGCAGCGGGCGTTTCTGGGCAATCTGCCCCTGATCGTGGACGAAGGGGATCTGTGCTTTGTCCACGCCTCGGCCAGTGATCCGGGGGCATTCAGCTATGTCACCTCGGACACCAGGGCCGCGCCGTCGTTTCGCGCGACCAAGGCACGGCTGATCTTCTGTGGCCATACCCATGTGCCGCTTTTGGCCAGTTCCGATCTGGGAGGCATGGTGCGTCAGCAAGAGTTCAAGGCGAACCTGGCCATCCCGCTGTTGCGCAGCCGGCGCTGGCTGGCGGTGGTCGGCGCGGTTGGTCAGCCGCGCGACGGGGTGCCGCAGGCCGGCTTGGCGATGCTGGACACCGAGACGAACGAGCTGACCTTCCGCCGCACAAGCTATGACATTGCGCGGACCGCCGAAAAGATCCGCGC
>JAKQLM010000194.1 GCA_029567145.1 Pseudomonadota bacterium | reverse complement strand
CGCGCGAACGCCTGCGCGAGGGGCTTTTGCACGGGCAGGCGCTGATTGCCTTTGCCAATGCCGCGCAAGTCGAGCGGAACCCCGACACGGTGCTGGCGGGCTTTCGGCCCGAACGCTTTTTTCAGCTGTTTCCCCATTTGGATACTGATCCCGGGGCAGGGTGGTTCTGGCATGGAACACCGATCCTTGGCCCGGCCCATCTGCGGGCGGCGCAGTTGCGGATGCTGGAGCGGTTCGAGGCGGCCAATGTGCTTTTTGATCCGCAAAGCGAGGGCGGCGGAAACAGCCGACGCGGCGAAGCCCTGTCGACACTTGCGGGCCACGTTCTTGCGCAATGCTCTCCCGAACGGCGCCCGCCCATGCCCAAGCGCCGACCAGAGGATGACCGGCCCCCCGCGGTTGATTTGGCGGTTGCGGCCACGCTTTCCGAGTTTGCCCGTGCCAGCCGGACCGGTTCAGCCGGGCAGTTTATCGAAACGCTGGCCGCAAGCCTGAACTGGCGTGCGCCGGATGTGCTGGCCTCGATCGGGTTTCTGCTGCGGCTGGCGCCCGAATTGTTCTTCTATTTCCTTCTTGTCTGGCAGTTGGCCAAGGTGCGCCCATGACCCACGAACTTGACCCGCTTCTGTTCAAGACCCGGCTGCGTGAGACGCTGGCCCGCTATACCTCGACGGCGGCGGGGGTTTCGGCGGCCCGTGCGCCGCTTCTGTCGCAGCGGGTGGCAGCAACGATTGCGGCGGCCGATCTGGTGAAGGGCCCCTTTGTGGAAAGCCTGCCGGATTTCGAAAAGGGCGCATCCATCCGCCAGATGGTGCAGGACGGGCTTCTACACAGGGGGTGGGCGGCGGTCGATGGCAGCGACAGCGGGCGCGCCCTGATGGACCGTCCGTTGCATCTGCATCAGGCGGCGGCCAACGGGCTGGACGAAAACTATCTGGTGGCCACGGGAACCGGTTCGGGCAAGACGGAATCCTTTCTGTTTCCGCTGGTTGACAGCCTTCTGCGCGACCCTGATCTGGCACGGTCCGGTGTTCGGGCCATTCTGGTCTATCCGCTGAACGCGCTGGCCAATGACCAGATGCACCGCATCTCGCGCCTTTTGTTTGCCGACCTGAAGGACCCCGGCATCACGCTGGGCCGATACACGGGTCAGGTGCGGTCGAACGAGATGCGCAGCGACGTGGAAAACGATCTGGTGCAAAGTCCGTCGTTCCAGGCGAACTTTCCCGATGCGACCCGCGTTCCGGCCAACTGGCTTCTGTCGCGGCAAGAGATGCTGGAAACCCCGCCGCATATCCTGATCACCAACTATGCCATGCTGGAGCACATCCTGCTTCTGCCGCGCAACCGTCGGCTTTTGGAAGGGGCCGACCTGAAATGGATCGTGCTGGATGAGGTGCATACCTACACCGGGGCGCAGGCGATCGAGGTGGCCTTTCTGCTTCGTAAGCTGAAGACCCATCTGGGTTTGGCGCCGGGGCGGCTGCGGTGCGTGGGCACCTCGGCCAGCCTTGATCCGGCCCGGCGCGATGAACTGGCGCGGTTTGCCGAGAACCTGTTCGGCGAACCCTTTCCCAGCGGGGATGCCGCGGTCATCACTTCGGAACGGCGGCTGCATCCGCGACTTACCGAAGGTGCAGCGACCCAAAGGATTGCCCCGCAGATCTGGGTGCAGATCGGCGAGGTGATTGCCGAACTGCGGGCAGCGAACGTTTTTTCTGACGAGAATGCCGAACAGCAGGTGGGCGAATGGAACGCCGCTATGGAGGGTGCAGGGATCGATGCGCTGCGGCTGGAGGGCCACCACCTAGGCGAGGCGCTGATCCACGTGCTTTCAGGGCTGGCCGAAGTACGGCAGGTGGCGCGCGCCTTGATGGGCCGGTCGCTGCCGTTCGACGGCTTGGCGCGGCTGGTCTTTGGCGATGATCCGGGGCTTGCTCGACAGGCGTTGACTGCGCTGATTGCGGCGGGGGTTCTGGCCAAGCCAGCTATCGGCGGCGCCTTTCCGCTGTTGCCGGCGCGCTATCACCTGGCGGCCTCGGGTGTGGAAGGGCTGGCCCTAACACTGTCGGCGGAAAATCCCGAACATTGGGAAGGGCTGCCGCAGGTGAGTCGCACTGGAACGCATGTGGATGGCGTTCCGGCCTATCCGCTTCTGGTCTGTCGCAACTGTGGCGAGCCCTATGTCGAGGGATGGGATGATGGCCATGCCCTGCAACCCCGGCCCGATTTGGCGCAGCGAGGTACGCGCCGCGTGTTGCGGCTGGTCGGCGCGGGTCAGAGCGCGTTTGAGGACGATGCCGAAGAGGTTGAGGCTGCCGGAGCCGAGGCGGTGGACCTGTTCTGGTTCGATCCTAAAACCGGTGACCTGATAGACGGGCCCGGGGATGGTCTGCTGGGGCTGCAAGAGGCCGAGATGGTGCAGGACACCGAGGAGCGGCGCAGCTATGTGAAACGCTGCCTGTCCTGCGGGCAAAGGGGCGGCCGCTATGCCGAGCCGGTGACGGCGATCAACCCCGGTGACGACGCTCTGGCCGCTGTCGCCGCTCAGACGCTGATCGAAGCCCTACCACCGCCGGCCAACCGCGAGTCGGATGCGCCGATGAAGGGACGTAACCTGCTGGTTTTTGCCGACAACCGTCAGGATGCGGCGTTCTTTGCTCCCTTCTTCGAACGCACGGCCCGGGATCAGGCTCTGCGCGCGGCTTTGGTCGAGGCACTGAAGCGGGCCGAGGACGAGAAGCTGGATCTGGAAGGGCTGAAGGAGGGGGTCTGGCGGGCCCTGCGGCGCGAGGGCTTCCGGCTTTATGACCGGCGCAACCCCGAACCCTTGGGCAACACGGCGGTGAAGGACAGGCTGCTTGCGCTGATTGCCGGCGAATTGTGTGACGGAGCCCTGCGGCTTTCGCTGGAAACGTTGGGCCTGATGGAGGTACAGTATCACGGCGAGGATCAGGTGGTGCGCAGCGTTGCCCAGGCCCTGCCCGAAGGCCGGCAGCGGCTCGCCGCGCCTCTGGTACGGTTCCTGCTGGACCAGATCCGCTATTCCCGCGCGATCAACGATCTGGGTGGGGTGATTGACCTGACGGACGAAACCCTTTGGGGCGAGGGCAAGGCCAGCGGTGATATTTCCTGGGCCGAAGTCCGGGTGAAAGCGTCGCGCCGGTTGCACACACTGATGCCGGCGCCGAATGCGCAGAACCGGATCAGCTGGCTTTTGGGCCAGAAGCTGGATTTTTCGCCGGACCAGATCGGCACGGCGATGCGCGCCTTCTGGCAGGCCGCCACGCGGCCGGGCTCGGGCCTTCTGAGACCGGGAGGCCATGGTCATGTGCTGAACCTGGCGGCGCTGCGGATGGTTTCGGCGCCTTCTGGCAGCCTCTATCGTTGCCGCAGTTGTGGTGCGGTAGCGCATGTCGATCTGGATGGCCAATGCACAGCCTGGCGCTGCACCGGCGAGGTCGAGAAGGTTTCGCGCGATGCGCGCGCCGTCGCGGAGCGTTCTAACCACTACCTGGAGCGCTATCGCTCGAGACCGCAAAGCGCTATCGCCCGTGAACATACTGCCGCCATCGGCGTATCGGAACGGGCCGAGATCGAAGAGCGTTTCCGCCGGGGTGAGGTGAACCTGCTTAGCTGCACCACCACGATGGAAATGGGGGTCGATCTGGGCGATCTTGAAGCCGTGTTCTGCCGCAACGTTCCGCCGGGTATCGCGAATTACCAGCAGCGTGCAGGCCGTGCTGGCCGACGGGCACAAGTTGCGCCAATTGCCCTGATGTTGGCGCGGGGAAGCCGGTATGACCAGTCAAGTTTCCGTAACCTGCAATCCTATCTGGAGGCGCTGCCGGCGCCGCCCTACCTGACACTAGAAAACCCCGACTTCTTCCGCCGTCACCAGGTGTCCATGATCCTGTCGGGCTGGCTGGACCATCGCCTTGCCGGGTCCACCAAGACCGGTGCGCCGCAGTTGCGCGACATTCTTGGCGAAAGTCTGGACCATGCGCGCGAAGCCGCCCTTCTGGTCGATCTGCGATCCTGGTTTGCGTCGGATGCGGGCAAGGCGGCGCTAGCATCTGCCGATGCACTGGCGGGAACGCTTCCCGGTTCGCTGGCGTCGGTCGCCCTGCGTGGGGCCGATCTTGCGGCGCATTTCCTTCAGAAGCTGGAAGGTTTTGTCGCAGTAATCGCTGGGCGCTGGCGCGGGATACACGAGGGCTATGAACAGGCCATGGCTGCGCATCATGCGGCCACGACTGACGCGGAAGGCCAGAAGGCGCTAAGACGGGCAAATGGCCGGATGCGCGACAAGAAGCTGTATCTTGATCGGTTTGTGGTCGAGGCGATGTCGCGCTCAGCCGTGATCCCGACCTACAGCTTCCCGGTTCATTCCATTCATCTGGAAATCGTGACCGATCAGCAATCGCACGGCGATCAGGGCCGGGCGCTGCAACTGGACCGGGACGCCAGCCTTGCCATCGCGGAATATGCCCCGGGTGCCGAGGTGGTAGCGGGGGGCCGCATCTGGACCAGCGAAGGCATTGCCCGTAAGGCTGCGATCGGCGGCGGCGATGCCTGGACCGAAAAGGGCTATTACCGCATCTGTCCATCTTGCAACCATGTGCAGATTCACGACGACCGTGAAGGTTTTGAGGAAACCTGTCCGCAATGCGGGGCGGGCCAGCAAGGGCTGAAGGTGCGTTTCATTGAACCCTTCGGCTTCCTGACCTCCTACACCGGGCGCATGGGGCGCGACCCCGGTTCATCGCGCCTGCGTGTGCGCCCGGTAGACGAAGCACGGCTGCTGACCCGCGCGATGGAAGAGGATTTCCGTCCTTCTGACCTGAACGGGGTGGTGAGCTTCTTTGCTCCTGCTGTGCCGCGCAGCGGGGAAAAGCCGGGGCAAATGTTCATCGTGAACCGAGGGCCGCAGGGCAAGGGCTACCTGTGTTGCCCGCGGTGCGAATTCGCCATGCCCGCCCCTCGCGATCTGGCGCACGGGGCCGTGGTGCAGAAGCGCCACGACAATCCGCGCAGCGGCGAGACCTGTCCGGTTGACAAGCTGGGCTGGCCCGTTGATCTGGCCCATATCTTTGAAACCGATCTGCGGGCAATCCGCTTTTCCACCCCCTTGCCCGATTTCGGGCGCAAGAAGGAAAGCGAAACCCGAGAGGCGCGCGAAGGCTTTGTCCGAACGCTCTCCGAGGCGCTGAGGCTGGCGGC
>JAKQLM010000190.1 GCA_029567145.1 Pseudomonadota bacterium | reverse complement strand
CGGCGGCCACAAGGTCATCCATCAGGCGCTGCTGGATCGCAGCGGCGGCCTGTTCGGGGTATTTCAGCTGCAGGTCATAGTTCGGCAGTTCCTCTTGCGCCTTCTTCACGCCGGCTTCGGCCAGCTTCCAGAAATCGGAGGCGCCGTTGACGACAAAGGCGAGGGTCTTCTTGTCTTGCGCGTGGCCAGCGTTTGCCGACAGGGCAACAGCAAGCAGCAGCGCGGAATACCGGGCTTTCATGTTCGTCTCCTTGGGTTGGGGGGGAAGACCGGGCAGGGCTAGGGAGCATCCCCGCCCGGTCCAGCCGTCAGCCGCCGATGCAGCTGTCAGCGTTGTCCTGCTTGCATTCGTCCAGGCCGGTGTAGATCACCGGCTCGACCGCGACGCCGTTGATCAGGTCGATCATCACGGTCGGCGCGCGGTAGCCCATCTCGAACGGGCGCTGACCGACCTGCACATGGCTGCGGCCCGCTTTCAGCGCGTCCATCTGCGGCGGCAACGTGTCACCGGCGACGATGACCATCGACATGGCGGTCAGCTTGTCCATCACCTGATCGGTGACCTGCGCATAGGCTTGCGGCGCGAACTGCGCCCAGCCACCGATCAGCATGAAGGCGGTCAGGTCGGGGTTGGCGGTGAAGGTATCGGCCATCTGCTGATTGGCAAGGTCCGCCTGGTCGTTGGTAAAGACCGGGCAGCCGGCAATCTCGGTCCAGCCGCCCTGTCCCTCCAGCCGCTCGATCCCGGCTTCGCCCGACAGGGTGTCGCGCGTGCCTGCCGCCCGGGCGTTGATGTTGGCCGCCGCCACGTTGCCCAACTGCAGGCAGACCGTGCCGCCCTCGGGCTTCAGCGCCTTGAGGTGTTCGGCGAACTTGACGCCCATCAGGTAGTTGTCCGTGCCAAGATAGGTCGCGCGCAGATCGGCATCCTCGGCCAGAAAATCCGCGTCGATCGTCATGATCGGGATCTTCGGTGCCTGTTCGCGCAGCATCTTGGCCATCAGGGGCGCGTTGGACGGCGAGATCGCAATCGCCGCCACATCCGGGCGCTGCAAAAGGTCCTGCACGATCTGGACCTCGCCCACCTCATCGGCCGACGAGGCGGGGCCGGTGTAAAGGCAGGTGAATCCGGACCCCGCGTTTTCGCCGTTCCACTTCTGGCAGCCCTTGTTGATCTGCTCGAAGAACGGGTTGTCCAGACCCTTGACCACGATGGCCAGAACCTTGTCCTCGGCCCAGGCCGCGCCCGAGATCAGTAGTGCGGCCAGTGTGCTGGCCATCAGTGTTCTGCGTTGCATTCAGTCCTCCCGAACAGTGGTTGTTGTTGCGGCCTTGCGGCCAGGGTCAGCCCGGGTACCAGACCCGGCGCGGATCATCCGGCGCGCGGGAAAAGGCCCAGGATTCGGTGACAAGTCGGTGGGTGTCATACAGGGGCCGCCAGCCAAGCTCGGCCTTGGCGCGGGCGTTCGACAGCCAGGTGGAGTGATAGGTCGACCGGATCGGGACGGACGGCAGCCCCTGCGTCGTTGCAAGAATCTGCGCGACCTCGCCGTAATCGACGGGTTCGTCCATCGCGATGTTGTACAGCCGTTGCCGCGCCGCAGGGGCGGTCAGCGCCGTGCAGATCGCGCTGACAAGGTCCGAGACATGGACAAAGTTGCGCTTGATCGCCGTGCCGGTGCGGTCCTGAAGCACCGGGATCGCCCCCGTGCGCCGCGCCGCCGCAGCCTGTTGCGGCCCGGCCAGCGCCGCCCAGTCCGGGCCACCAAAGAGGCCCGGCCCAAACGACAGCGAATAGCGGAAATCGTCCTTTTCCATGATCCAGGGCGCGCGCAGGCAGGTCCAGTCCAGCCCGTACTGGAGGCCCACTTGCGTCAGCATCACCTCTTCCAGGACCTTGGACAGGGCATAGCAGCCGGGGTAGGCGCGGTGCGGGGTGTCTTCGGTCACCGGGCCGCCGGGATCATAGAAGAAGTGGCCCACCGCCGCATCGCCGCCGATCAGGACAAAGCGCTGCGCCAGCGGGTTCGCGCGCCACGCCTCCAAAAGCCAGGACAGCCCTTTCACCGTGACGTCCATCACATCGTCCGGGGTTTCCTTGCAGGTCGCCAGATGCACCAGATGGGTGCAGCCCTGCACCGCCATCGCGGCCAGGTCGCGGTCGGCCAGCGAGCCTTTCACAACCGTCAGCCCCGGGCGGGTGGGCAGGTCGCGGCTGTGCAAAAGCGCGCGCAAGGTGGCGTCGGGAAAACGGGCGGGCAGGGCCGCCAGCAGCGCTTGCCCCACCTTTCCCGTCGCTCCGGTCACCAAAATCTGCATGCCATCCCCCCGTTGCCGAGGTGATAGACGGCATCGGCATCGTCGGTCAATATATTATCTGACAAATATGATGAAACGGATTGATAGCGGTATTGACGTGCCCGCCGCTTTGCAGCCATATGACCGCGACACGGGCGCCAAGCGGGGTGGGAATGACGGTCCTCAGGCTGGAAAATGTGGCCAAGAACTTTGGCGCGATCGACGCGTTGAAGGGGGTTTCCCTGAAGATTGCCAAGGGCGAGGTGATTGGCCTGATGGGCGACAACGGCGCGGGCAAGTCCACGCTGGTCAAGATCATCGCAGGCAATTTCCGCGCCTCGACCGGCCGGACTTTCATCAAGGATCAAGAGGTTGTGCTGCACAACCCGCTGGACGCGCGCCGCCACGGGATCGAAATCGTCTATCAGGACCTGGCGCTGTGCGACAACCTGACGGCGGCCGCCAACGTGTTTCTGGGCCGCGAACTGACCCGGCGCATCGGACCCATTCGGATCAACGACTATGCCGCGATGAACCGCCGCGCGGCTGAACTGTTCGGCGAGCTGAAATCCGAAACCCGGCCCAGGGATCTGGTCCGGCAGATGTCGGGCGGCCAGCGGCAGGCGGTGGCGATTGCCCGCACACGGCTTTCCAACGCCGATATCGTGCTGATGGACGAACCCACCGCCGCGATCTCGGTCCGGCAGGTGGCCGAGGTGCTGAACCTGATCCGCCGCCTGCGCGATCAGGGGGTGGCGGTGGTGCTGATCAGCCACCGGATGCCGGACGTCTTTGGCCTTGCCGACCGCGTCGTCGTGTTGCGCCGGGGCGAGGTGGTGGCCGACAAGCCGGTCGAAGCCACCTCGCCGCAGGAGGTGACGGGGCTGATCACGGGGGCCATCGAACATGTCTGACCCCAAACCTGCCGCACAGGTCGCCGACATGGCGCAGGCCATCGACCGGCAGACCAACACCCGGCTGACCGCGCTGTTCGCCGAACAGGCCACCTGGGTCTTTCTGGCCGCGGTCCTGGCGGCGCTGATCCTCAGCCTGGCGACCGACACTTTCGCCTCGCCGCAGAACCTGTTCAACGTCACCCGCAACTTTGCCTTTGTCGGCCTTGTGGCGCTGGGGATGACCGTTGTCATCATCTCGGGCGGGATCGAGCTGTCGGTCGGGTCCGTCGTCTGCCTGTCGGCCATGGTGCAGGCCATCGTGATGAACGCAGGTTTCGGGTTCTGGACCGGGGCCGTGCTGGCGCTTGGGGCTTCGGCAATGGTCGGGTTCGTGAACGGCGCGCTGATTGCCTGGCTGCGGATGCCGTCCTTTGTCGTGACGCTGGGCATGCTGTCCATCGCCCGCAGTCTGGCGATGGTCCTGTCGGACAACCGGATGATCTATGAATTCGGGCCGGATCAGGACCTTCTGTTCCTTCTGGGGGGTGGGTCCACCTTCGGCATCGCGCACCCTGTCATCGCGCTGGTCGGCCTTGGGATGCTGACCGCGTTCCTGTTGCGCTGGACACGCTGGGGGACCCACGTCTTCGCCATCGGCGCGAACGAGCGTGCGGCGGTCCTGACCGGGATCGCGGTTCCCTGGGTCAAGATCAGCGTCTATGTCTTCGCCGCGATCATGGCCGGGGTCACCGGCATTCTGGAGGCGGGCTGGCTGGGCGGGGTCACCACCAACCTTGGGCAATCGATGGAACTGGCCGTCATTGCCGCGACAGTGATCGGCGGCGCGAACCTGCTGGGCGGCTCTGGCACGGTGACAGGGGCCATCGTCGGCGCGGCGCTGATCGAGATCATCCGCAACAGCCTGATCCTTTTGGGCATCTCGACCTTCTGGCAGGGCGCGTTCGTCGGGTTCTTCATCATCCTGGCCGTGGCCTTCGACCGCCTGCGCGCCTTGCGGTCGTCGCGGTAAAGGCCGTCCGACGTCCTTTCCGCCCGGTCGGCGTCGTGCTGTGACGGCGGGCGGTCCTGGAGTCATGCCGTGCTGGCTCTGTATTTGTCCTTCCAGATTCGGAAAGTCCGCCATAAATGAAGGTCTATTGACTCGAATCTGCGCGATAATGCAGTCTTGGTCCAACAAATAGAAAACGGCGCGAGGGAATCGATTTGCAACCGGTTGACGGCGATCAGGGCGATCTTGCGCCGGCCAAAGGCTCTGCCGTCGATCAGGTGCTGGCCGAACTGCGCAGCCTGATTGCCGATGGCGGCCTTACGGTTGGCGACCGGCTGCCGACCGAACGCGAGCTTTGCGACCGCTTCAACGCCAGCCGCAACACCGTGCGCGAGGCGATGCGGATGCTGAAGGCCTTTGGTGTGGTCGAGGTTCGCCCCAAGGTCGGCGCAACGATTGTTGACCAGCGGATGAACCGCGCCTTCGACCTGTTTTCATTCAACGTCACCGAAATCTCGCGCCAGACCTTCGACGATATCCAGGGCTTCCGCGAACTGATCGAGACCGGCGCCGTGATGCAGATCTTCGACGCCGCCACCGCCGCCGATGTCGCGGGTCTGCGGCAGATCAACCTGGAGATGGTGCGGGCGCGGACCGTGGTAGAGGCGTCCGAGCAGGACCTGCGGTTTCACACGATACTGGTCTCGCTGATCGGCAACAAGTCGATCCTGGATGTCTATCGGATCATGACGCCGGTCATCCTGCGGATCATGCAGCGCGGAAAGACCCGCCGCACCATCGAAGGCGAGACCTTCCACGAACACGAAGCGATCCTGTCCGCCATCGAAAAGCGCGACAGTCTGGGCTTCCAGTATCTGATGCGCACGCATCTTCGGTCCGGGCTGTCCACCTTCGCGGACGAAGATGGCCCGCCGTAGCCCCCCCCCGCAAGGGGCCTGACAACAAGAAGGGCAAAGCCCCGTCAATCCCAACATCTTACAATCCGGGAGGATGAAATGAAGTTCGGACCGCTACACGCCGCCTTGCTGGCGACGACGATGAGTTTCGCAACCGCAGCCCTGGCAGGCCCCGACGTGGTTGCCGGACCGGGTGCCGAGCCAGAGTGCTTTGCCCCCTGGTCGGCCGATACGAAATACCTGCAATGGCCTGCCAAGGAAGGCCCCTACAAGATCGCCATCGTCAACGGCTTTGTCGGCAACACCTGGCGCATCCAGATGATCAAGACCGCCAAGGCCTATGCCGAGGACCCCGCGATCAAGGACAAGATTGCCGAGTTCAAGGTGGTCTCGACCGGCACCGATGCCCCGGCTCAGTTGGGGGCCATCGAGGATTTCATCAACCAGGGTTACGACGCCATCGTCACGATTGCGGTCGCGCCCGACGGGTTCGACCGGGTGATCCGGTTGGCCGACAAGAACAACGTCGTCCTTGTGCCGTTCGACAACGTGCTGGACACCGACGCGGTGATGCAGGTGAACGAGGATCAACTGGCCATGGGCCGGATGTGGGCCGAGTTCGTGATCAAGGAGCTGGCGGCGGCCGGTGTCACCGAAGGCAAGATCCTGGAGGTGCGCGGGTTGCCCGGAAACTCGGTTGACCGGGACCGGTCGATCGGGATCAACGAGGTGATCGCGGCGTCGGGCGGCGCGTGGGAGATGGTCTCGGTCGTCGGCAACTGGGATGACGGCACGACGCAGAAGGTCGTCGCCGACGCCATCGCCGTGCATGGCCAGTTCGCGGCCATCGTCGGGCAGGGCGGGTCGAACGGCGTCATCCAGGCGCTGAAGGACGCGGGCCACACCTGGGTGCCGGTCGCGGGCGAATCCGAAAACGGCTTTCGCAAGGCGATTGCCATGTACAAGGACGAAGGCCTGAAGGGCATCTCCATCGGCCAGTCGCCCGGTCTGGTGGCCGTCGCCATGAAGGCCGCCGTTTCGGCGCTGGAGGGCAACCCGATGCCGCAGCTGATCTCGGTCCCGCTGCCAGTTGCCGACTACACCACCTTGGAGGACGGCAAGAACTTCTGGTCCGACCTTCCGGACAACTTCTTCACGGTCAACGAGTTTCCGCCCTGCGGCGTGAATGTCTCGGGTCCGGCCATCATGGCCAAGGACGAATCCGACCTGAACTGAAGCTGTGGGTGGCCCGCTCTGCTTCCGCAGGGGGCCACCCTTTTGCCCGAAAGCCCAGCATGACCAGCACGCCGATCATCGACCTTCGCGGGATATCCAAGGCCTATGCCGGAATTCAGGCGCTGGACGCCGTGGATTTCGCCGCCCATCGCGGATCGGTCCATGCCATCCTGGGCGAAAACGGCGCGGGCAAGTCCACGCTGATCAAGATCATCTCGGGCGTCGTCGCGCCGGATGCGGGCGAACTGCGGCTTGGTGGCCGCCTGGCCCGGTTTCCCAACCCCTCGGCGGCCAATGCGGCGGGCGTGGTCTGCATGTTTCAGGAACTGTCGCTGATCCCCGATCTGTCGGTGGCCGACAATATCTCGATCTCGGACCCGCCGCGCCGGTTCGGCATGATCGACCGCCGCGCGCAAGGGGCCCGGGCGGCCGAGCTGCTTGCCCGTGTGCGCTGCGAAGATGTCGATCCCCGGACGCTGGTCCGCGACCTTTCCCTTTCACGGCGGCAGATGGTGGAAATCGCCAAGGCGCTGGGCCGCGACCCGCAGGTGCTGATCCTGGACGAGGCGACCTCGGCCCTGACCGCGCGCGATGTGCAGACAGTCTACGACCTGCTGGGGCATTTGAAGGCCGAAGGCGTGACGGTCCTGTTCATCAGCCACCGGATGAACGAGGTCGAAACCCTGTGCGACCGGCTGTCGGTCTTTCGCAACGGTCGCCACATCGAGACCTTTGCCAAGGGCGAACGGTCCGATGCCGAGATCGTGCGCCTGATGATCGGGCGGGATGTGACGGCGAAGTATCCGCCAAAGCCCGCGCCGCAAGAACGGCCGCCCGTGCTGACCGTCACCGACCTGTCCTGGGAAGCCGCGCTGAAAGGCGTGTCGCTGACTCTGGGCAAGGGCGAGATTCTGGGTATCGGCGGTCTGGACGGGCAGGGGCAGAAGGAGCTGCTTCTTGCGCTGTTCGGCGTGCTGAAGGGCGTGCGCGGAAGCGTGGACATGGCGGGGCAGGGCCTGCCATCCTCGCCCGCCCTGGCCAAGTCCGGCCATCCCCGCATCGCCCTGATCCCAGAGGATCGCAAGACCGAAGGCCTGATGCTGCCCCTGTCCATCGCCGACAATCTGGTCGCCGCCGCCTTTGACCGGATCACAAGATCGGGCGTGATTGACCCCGCGCGGCTTGAGGCGGCGGTGCAGAACGGCATCGCCCGGTTGCAGATCAAGGTCGGCAATCCCAGGGACCCGGTCAGAACCCTGTCGGGTGGCAACCAGCAAAAGGTCGTCATCGCCAAATGGCTGATGACCGACCCCGACATCATCCTGATGAACGATCCCACGCGCGGGATCGACATCGGCACCAAGCAGGAAATCTTCCGCATGATGCGCGACCTTGCCGATGGGGGCAAATCCATCCTGTTCTACTCCTCGGACTATGCCGAGCTGATCGGCTGCGCGGACCGGGTGCTGGTCCTTTATGACGGCCAGGTCGTGCGCGACCTTGCGGGCGACGCCATCACCGAAGAGGCGATTGTCGGGGCCTCGCTGAACATCGGGACGGCGGCGTGATGGGGCGGGCGATCACCCAGAACCGGGGCTTTGCCGGGGCGCTGTTCCTGTTTGCGGGGTTGTTCCTGATCTACAACCTTCTGCATCCGCGCGGGTTTTCCAGCGCCGTCTTCGTGCAGAACGCCAATGAATCCGTGGCCATCGCCTTTGTCGCGATGGCGCAGACGGTGCCCGTCCTGATGCGGGGGCTGGACCTGTCGGTCGGCGCGGTGATGACGCTGTCGGCCTGCGTCGCCTCGTACCTTCTGTCCGGCTCGGGCCTCGACATAGCGCTTGGCGTCTTCGCGACCCTTGCCGTCGGCACCGCCTGTGGCCTGATGAACGGGCTGATCGTGGTCTATGGCCGCCTGCAGCCGATCATCGCCACCCTTGCGACCGGGGCGGTGGCCATCGGGCTTGCGTTGCTCTTGCGCCCGCAACCGGGCGGCGACGTGGACGGCGACCTTGGCTGGGCCTTGACCAACACGGTCTGGGATTTCGCCGATACCTACAGTCTGGCCCAGGGCGGCGAGGCCTGGTGGCTGGCCCCCTTTGCCGAAATCCCCGTGCCGCTGATCCTGCTGCTGGGCGCGGCGGCCCTTGTCTGGCTACCGTTCAAGCGCACGGTCACCGGGCGCACGATCTATGCCATCGGATCGGCCGAGAGCGCGGCCTATGTCTCGGGCCTGCCGATCAACCGGGCCAAGCTGGCGGCCTTCACCTTGGCCGGGTTCTTTTCGGCCTGTGCGGGGCTTTATCTTGCGCTGCAGACCTCATCCGGCAACGCCGACACCGTGCAGGCCGGGGCCTATACGCTGAACTCCATCGCCGCTGTCGTGCTGGGTGGCACGGCGCTGGCGGGCGGGATCGGCGGGGTCATTGCCTCGATCGTCGGGGCGCTGATCCTGCGGGTGATCTCGTTCTATTTCCGCATCCTGGACATCGAGCCGCTGCTGCAACCCCTGATCGAGGGGCTGGTCCTGCTGACAGCCGTCAGCATCGGCGCCTGGCGGACGTTTTCGGTCAAGAACCGGCTGGAGCTGTTTCGATGAGACTGTCGCGCGAAGACCTGCCGCTTCTGATCGCGTCGGGGTTCACCGTGGTGATCCTGGCCGTGGGGACCGGGTACACGCTGACCACGAACGGGACCGCCCCCCTGTTGCAGCCGACCTACCTGTTGCAGCAATTGCAGATCGGGTCGTTCCTTGGCATCTGCGCCGCCGGGCTGATGGCGGTGATCCTGACCGGGCATATCGACCTGTCGATCCCCGCCACCCTGACCGGGGCCGCAATGATCGGCACGGCCATCGGCGGCCCGATGGCCATTCCGGCCGCGCTGGCGTTTGGCCTGTGCGTGGGTCTGATGAACGGGGCAGGGGTGGCGGTGCTGCGGGTGCCGTCGATGATCTTCACGCTGGGCATGGATACCGTCCTGCGCGGCGTCACCGTCGCCCAGACCGGGGGCTTTGCGCCACAGGATCAGGCGACGCCCCTGATGCTGGCGCTGGCCAAGGATCGCGTTCTTGGCGTTCCGCTGGCGCTGTATGTCTGGGCGGCTGTCTCCATCCTTGTGGCCTTCCTGCTGGCACGCACCAGCTTTGGCCGCGCGCTTTACGCCATCGGCACGCGCGAACTGGCGGCGTATCTCTCGGGCATCCGGACCAGAACCGTCCTTGTCGGGGCCTTCGTGCTGTCGTCGGTCTGCGCCGCCATGGCGGGGGTGCTGTTGGCCGGATACTCGGCCAAGGCCTATCAGGGCATGGGCAACGCCTACCTGCTGCCTGCCATTGCGGCGGTGGTGCTGGGCGGGACCAACGTGCTGGGCGGCAGCGGTCGCTATGTCGGCACGCTGATCGGGGTGATCCTGATCGTGCTTCTGAACTCGGTCCTGTCGATCATGCAGATGCCCGAGGCGCTGCGGCAAATCATCTATGGCGTCGTGATCATTGCGATGCTTCTGCTTTATGGTCGCGGGGACCGCGAATCCGGATAACCAGGGAACACCGATGCCACTTCATCTTTCCGCTGCCGACATCCTGCCTGCCGACCCTGCCGCGCTGCTTGTCGGGCGGGTCTGGTCCGATGCTGCGGGGGGGCCGTGCCCGGTGTTGTGCCGTGACGGCGAGATCTACGATCTGACCGCCCTGTCGCCTACCCTCTCCGGCCTTCTGGACCGTGACGACCTGATCCAGGCGCTGTCGGACCTACATCCCCACCTTGGCCCGGTGGATGCGTTCCTGAACCTTGGCGACGGGACCGGGCGGCACGGGCGGCTACTGGCCCCCTGCGATCTGCAGGCGATCAAGGCGGCGGGGGTGACCTTTGCCGGATCAATGATCGAACGGGTGATCGAGGAACGCGCCAAGGGCGATCCCGCCCGGGCCGAGGCGATCCGCGCCGATCTGGCGGGCATCCTGGGCGGATCGCTGCGCGGGATCACGCCGGGGTCCGACGCTGCGGCGGCGGTCAAGGCCAGGCTGCAGGCCGCTGGCATGTGGTCGCAGTATCTGGAGGTCGGGATCGGCCCGGATGCCGAGGTCTTCACCAAGGCCCCGCCGATGGCCGCTGTCGGCTGCGGCGCGGAAATCGGCGTCCATGCCAAATCCGCCTGGAACAACCCCGAACCCGAGGTCGTGCTGGCCGTCACCTCTACCGGGCGCATCTGCGGCGCGACCTTGGGCAACGACGTGAACCTGCGCGATGTCGAGGGGCGCTCGGCGCTGCTTCTGGGCAAGGCCAAGGACAACAACGCCAGCGCCGCCATCGGGCCGTTCATCCGGCTGTTCGATGACGGCTTTGACCTTGCGGCGGTTGAACGGCTGCACGTCGGGCTGGAGGTGCGGGGCGCGGACGGGTTCGTTCTGCAGGACCATTCCGACATGGGGCAGATCTCGCGCGCTCCGGCGGATATCGTGGCGCAGACGCTGAACCGCAGCCACCAGTATCCGGACGGGGTCATGCTGTATCTTGGCACCATGTTCGCGCCGACCAGGGACCGGGACGGGCCGGGCCTGGGCTTCACGCATCACTGGGGCGACCGGGTCACCATCGCCTCGGACCACCTGGGCAAGCTGGTCAACACCGTGCAGCCCTGCGACCAGGTCGCGCCCTGGACCTTCGGCAGCCGCGCATTGATGGAAAACCTGGCCCGGCGCGGGGTTCTGGCATGACCCGCCGCTTGCGCAGTCAGGACTGGTTCGACAACCCCGACCATATCGACATGGCCGCGCTTTATCTTGAGCGGTTCATGAACTATGGCCTGACCCCCGAGGAACTTCGCGCCGGTCGCCCGATCATCGGCATCGCGCAATCGGGCAGCGACCTTTCCCCCTGCAACCGGCACCATCTGGACCTGGCAGCCCGGGTGAAAGAGGGCATCCGCGACGCAGGCGGCATCCCGATCGAATTTCCGATGCATCCGATCTTTGAAAACTGCCGCCGCCCGACTGCGGCGCTGGATCGCAACCTGGCCTATCTGGGGCTGGTAGAGGTGCTTTACGGGTATCCGCTGGATGGTGTCGTGCTGACCACCGGCTGCGACAAGACCACGCCTGCCGCCCTCATGGCCGCCTCGACCGTGGACATTCCCGCCATCGTCTTGTCCGGCGGCCCGATGCTGGACAGCCATACCCGCGGCGAACTGACGGGGTCGGGGACTGTGATCTGGCAATGCCGTCAGAAATACGCGGCAGGCGAGATCACCCGCGAAGAGTTCCTGCAGGCCGCCCTGGACAGCGCTCCGTCCATTGGCCATTGCAACACGATGGGCACGGCAAGCACCATGAACGCCATGGCCGAGGCGTTGGGCATGTCGCTGACCGGCTGCGCCGCGATCCCCGCCGCCTACCGCGAACGCGGCCAGATGGCCTATCGCACCGGCCGCCGCGCGGTGGACATCGTCCGTGAAGACCTGCGCCCCAGCCAGATCCTGACCCGGCCCGCGTTTCTGAACGCGATCCGCGTCAACAGCGCGCTTGGCGGGTCCACCAACGCCCAGCCGCACCTGGCGGCCATGGCGCTGCACGCCGGGGTCGATCTTGATCCGCAGGACTGGCAGATCCACGGCCACAACATCCCGCTGCTTGCGGATGTCCAGCCGGCTGGCCGGTTCCTGGGCGAACGCTTTCACCGGGCCGGGGGGGTTCCGGCGGTGATGGCGGAACTTCTTGCGGCGGGCAAGCTGGACGGGACCTGTCCGACCGTGACGGGCCGGATCATGGCCGACAACCTTGCCGGACGTGCCGCGACCGACCGCGAGGTCATCCACCCCTTCGCCACCCCCTTGCGGGAACGGGCCGGGTTTCAGGTGCTGACCGGCAATCTCTTCGACTTTGCGATCCTCAAGACCAGCGTGATCTCGGACGAGTTTCGCGCCCGCTACCTGTCGACGCCCGGACAGGAGAACTGCTTTGAGGGCCGCGCCGTGGTCTTCGACGGGGCCGAGGACTATCACGCCCGCATCAACGATCCTGCGCTGCAGATCGACGAACAGTGCATCCTTGTCATCCGGGGGGCCGGTCCGATCGGTTGGCCCGGGTCCGCCGAGGTGGTCAACATGCAGCCACCCGACGCCCTGATCCGGCGCGGGATCACCAGCCTGCCGACCATCGGCGACGGGCGACAGTCCGGCACGTCGGCCAGCCCGTCGATCGTCCACGCCTCGCCGGAAAGTGCTGCGGGCGGGGGGCTTTCCTGGCTGAGGACGGGAGACATCCTGCGGGTGGACCTGGTTCAGGGACGCTGCGATGCCCTTGTAAGCGCTGAAGAAATCGCAGCGCGTCAGTCCGATGTGCCGGGTGCTGTCCCCGAAAGCCAGACCCCGTGGCAAAAGATCTACCGCAACGAGGTCGGTCAGTTGTCCGACGGCGCGGTCCTGCGGTCAGCCAAGGGGTTCCGCGCCGTTGCAGCGCGTCTGCCCAGGCACAACCACTGACGGCACCGCGACCTGATTCCGTCCCGGCGGTCCGCCGACGGATCAGCGGTCCTTCCAACGGTCCCGACAGCGCCCGGCACGCCTGTCAGCACCTGACGCCGGGGCACATTGCAACTTAGAATTGTGGGCCGCGATCCTGTCGCAACTCTCTGAATATAGTATGACTTATTTTGATCAATTTTTTTCCCAAGCTCAGCCTTATTGGACCCTTATCGCTCCGCCCAGGCTGGGGGGCCAAAGGGAAACATGCGGATTGAAGACTGGCCAGTTTGCCGAACGACCGAGTTCATGGCGGCCTATCATCTGGACTTTGCCAAGGCAGAACCGGCAACGCTTGGCGTAGGGTCGCAGCCGAACCGGCAGTCAGCGGAAGTCGCTGCGGTCTGGGATTCAGGGGGCGGATTTCCGACGCCCGGATCATGGTTCTGAAAACCCACGACCGGAGCTGGACCGCTGCGGGATCGGTCTTGGTCGAGGGGCGGCCCGGCCTGAACCTTGGCCTGCTCATGCCCTCCTTGCGCGAGGTTCCGGATCTTCCCGCCGGTGCCGCCCCCGCGCCGCGCCTTGACGCGCCGGTCGAACGGACGCTTTGGGCGCTTGCGTCCCGGCTGGCCCGGGCAGAAGCCCCGCGCGATCTGGTCCTGGATGCAGGAGAGCTTGTGCGCGTGCAGGCCAGTCGCGACGGATTTCGTCTGGAGGGGGGACGGACCGTTGACGACCTGCGCCGAACGATCGGTGACGCGCTGCAATCGGGCCGTGGCCTGCGCTACAGCTTGACGGCGGACCCCTTGCGCGATCCGGGACCGCTGCACGCCGTGACCAGCCTGTTCGGTCTGGGCCATGATGACACCGACATCGTCCTTGCTGCCTCATCCTGGCCCAGAAGTGGCCCGCCGGGCGTCCGGATGGCCGACCTTGGCCTTGCGATGGCCATAGTCCAACGCCTGCAGGCGGCAGGGTGTGTCGATGGCAGCCGCCTGCAAATCCTGAACCGTTCCGGAACCGCTGTGTTGGCGGTGTCCCGGGTAGACATGGCCTGGCGCGTAAGTGCGCCCCGGCCTGGAGTGTGAGATGAACAAGTGTACGGCGGAAAAGATCGCCAATGATGAAGCCGGTCCAATGGTCGCCCAGCGGTCGCTGGGCCACTACCTTGGCGGGTCGACCAGCTCGACTGATACAGGCGTGATCCGGCTGGACGCGCATCTGGCGTCGATCAGGTCGCTGCTGACCCGGCTGGAGACGATGGTCGTTCCCGACCACCTTGCGGCCGCGACGGCCCTTTTGCGCGAAGCCGAATCCTTTCGGACCCAGGTCGCGCTGATCGGCCAGGTCAAGGCCGGCAAGACGATGCTGACCAATGCCGTCACCGGCATGCCCGGCATGTTGCCCTCTGACGTGAACCCGTGGACCTCTGTGGTCACGTCGATCCACATCAACACCCCAAAGCCCCGTGGCACGACGGCGATCTTCAGCTTTTTGCACCGCCGAGGACTGGGCCGGGCTGACACAATCGGGCGGGCGTCTTGGCGAACTGGCAGGGCGGGCGGATTTCACCGCCGAACTGGCCGAAATGCGCCGCCAGGTCACCGAGATGAAGCAGCGCACCGAAGCGCGTCTGGGCGCGAATTTCAGCCTGCTGCTTGGCTCGCAGCATCGCTTCAACGGCTTCAGCACGCAAATCCTGGAGAAATACGTCTGCCTTGGCGAAGAGCAGGCCGAGGGCACTCCGGGTGGCCGCTATGCCGATGTGACAAAATCGGCCGAGCTTTACATCGACCAGGCGGGCATCGGGCTTCCGATGACGATCAGCGACACGCCCGGTGTCAACGATCCCTTCCTGGCCCGAGAGCGCGCCACGCTGGCCACGCTGTCGCAATCCGACATCTGCGTCGTCGTCCTTAGCGCGCATCAGGCCTTCAGCTCGGTCGATCTTGGCCTGATGCGGATCCTTCTGGCCCTGCAGTCCGAACAGGTGGTCCTTTTCGTCAACCGCATCGACGAACTTGAACGCCCGGACGAACAGATCCGCGAGATCGACGGCTTCATCCGCGGAATCCTTACGTCGAAAGGGATCAGGGGGAACCTGCCGATCGTCTACGGCAGCGCCTTGTGGGCCGAACATGCGTTGACCGACACCGAAGCCGACATGCCAGCGCCCGCCCGGCACAAGCTGGCCGCCCTGGCCGAGGCACGGCTGCAGCGCGCCAGGCGGGAAGGCTCGGACGGCAAGCTTCTTCTGGGCCAGCCGCCCTACAGCCTGGACAAGATCCGGGATCTCTCCGGGCTTCACGAACTGAAGGCGCTGCTGGCGCACAAGTCGACGACAAAGGTCGGCGCGCCGTTTGCGGCCGATCTACTTGCCGAAGGCATCAACCTTGCGAACCAGTCGGTGCTGCTTCTGTCCCAGATCATCGACGGAGAGATGCCGCTGAAGGCCGATCTGGACATGTCGGCCATGATCGACGGCCTGGCCGACCTGCGTCAGCGTCTGGACGACGACTGTGCAAGCCTGTCCGACAACATTGCCGAGCGGATGCTCTTGCCGATGTCCGCCGCCTTCCGCACCTTCATCGACGAAGGATCGGACCAGCTTCGGGCCTTGCTGGACGCGGGTGGCCGGGTGGCCGACTGGACCCCCGATACCGAACGCCTGCGCGAACGGCTGAATGATGCGTTTCACCGCCTGATCGCCCAGGCGACGGCCGAAGTCGGCGCAATCTACGCGCGTGCAGGCGCTGCGGTGGAAGCCACCTATTCCGAGATTCTGGCGAACCAGAGCCAGCTTTTCGCCGTCCGCGCGCCCCGCGCGGTCGAGCCAAAGCCGCCAGCATCGCTGATGCGGACAATGACGATCGACATGAAGACCAGCTGGATCGGCGCATGGCTGCTGAAGGCGACCGGGTCGGGGCCGCTTGTCCGCCGGTTCTCGGAAACGGTGGTCGCCGAGATGGTCGATTTCCTTGCCGACATGCGGGATGTCCAGGTGGTGACCTTTGTCAGCCAGTCACGCGCCGTGCTGAACGACTTTCTCACCGGCCATCTTGAAACGCTGCAACAGCTTGCCTTGCTGGACGGGCCGCAACGCGGCTCTTAAGCGCGGCAAAGGCTGGGCGTCGAGATCGAGGTCCAGCGTCGCCTTGTGGCGCTGAAGGGGCTGCTGTCCGAACTGCAGGCCCAGACCGAGGCCCTGTCCGGCGACTTTCGGGGTCTGGCCAAATGAGCCTGACCATTGACGCGCTGGCCTCGGGGCAGTTGGCGGCCTGGTTCGCGCGGCGGCCCAGCTTTGCCCTGATGGGCGAATACAGTGCCGGAAAGTCTGCGCTTCTGAACGCGCTGCTGGGCCAAAGCCTGCTGCCGACGCGCGTGACCGCGACCGACCTGCCCGCCGTCTGGATCACCCACGGCGACACTTTGCGCCTGCAGGGCCTGACCTTTGCCGGCGCACTTCTGGACCTGGAGATCGCGGATCTGACCCGCGACCGCGCGATGGATTTTCTGTGCATCCGGGTCGAATGCAACGCCGCCCTGCTGGCCAAGGTCGATATCATCGACACCCCCGGCATTTCCGACCCGCGCATGACCACGGTCATCGTCGAGGAAATGCTCAAATACGTCGACTTCGTGGTCTGGTGTTCGCCGATCAACCAGGCCTGGCGACAGACCGAACGCGCCTTCTGGAACCGCGTGCCGCAAGCGACCCGCGCGCCAAGCCTTCTTGCGCTGACCCGGGCCGACACCATGCGCAGCCAGGCGGATGTCGCCAAGGTCCTGCGCCGCTGCAAGCTGGACACGGCGGACAGCTTTGCGGCGGTGCTGCCGGTCAGCGCGCTTCAGGCCAAGACGGCGCTGCCAGCCACCCCAGCGGCAGAGCGCGAGGCCCTGCGTCACGCCAGCGGTCTTGCCGACCTGCAAGATGCGCTGGCCGCGTCGATCCTGGTCGCTGCCACCAGATGTGCCGAACGCCGGAAGACGCTTTTGCTGACCGCTCCGGCAAGCGCGCCGCCGCCCGCTCCTGCCCGGAAAAAGGCGGTGAAGGCACCAAAGCAATCGCAATCCGACCCTGCGGCGTCGGTGACGCGGATCGTGCAGGACTTCGCCCGCCGCCTGCGGGACATGGATCCGGCCCAGACATCGCGAAAGGACCTGAATGACCAGTTTCACCAGGTCAAGACGGCCCTGCGCAGCTCTGCACGACTGGACGCGGATCACCTGTCCGTCCTGACCCTGGCACTGAAGGGGCCAGAGGACGCGACATGGGATGCCGCACGGCTTGTGACGCAGGTTCACGACGACCTGAAGGATTTCGCCGCCGGGCCCTGGTGCACCATCGGCGACTAACCCGCGCCTGACCTCGCGGATTGTCCGCAGTTGGCGCTTTTGACCGGGGAACAATTCCCCTTATGGAGACTGAAGATGGCTATCAATATCAAGGCACTGAACGAAATCGGCGGCTTCATCGCGGCCTGTCTGGTGGACAGCGAGACCGGGCTGATGATGGCGTCGGAAGGCAGCGGGTCGTTCGACATTGAAAGCGCCGCCGCCGCCAACACCGAGGTGGTCAAGGCCAAGCTGAACGCGATCAGCCTGCTGAAGCTGAACGACAGCATCGAAGACATCCTGATCACGCTGGGCAAGCAGTATCACCTGATCCGCCCGATGGAAAAGACGCCGACCGTGTTCATCTACGTTGTCCTTGACCGCAAGTCGGCGAACCTCGGCATGTCGCGCGTTCAGGTCAAGAACGTCGAACAGTCGCTGTCGTTCTGATCTCCAGAGAACGTCGTCGGCCGGACCGCTCTGGCCGACGACGTTCCTTTTCCAGCCTTGCCGGTCCAGGCACTTGCGGATCTCGTGCGGGGACCCGATGTCCCGCGCACCGCCGGGACCCGACCGGCCCCCACACCTTCCACGACACCTTCCACTACACCGCAAGGCTTGGCCGCGCTGGACCTTGTCGGGATCTGCGCCTAGTCTTTGGCTGCGGCCCGTCCCCGTCCTTGGGGGGGCCAGCCTGACCCAGGGACCGCACCGGATGGCCACGCCTTTGCTTGACACGACCGCAACCCGGGCTGCGGTCCCGACCGGCGGCACCGTTCCCCTGATCTCGGTCGTGCTGCCCTGTTTCGACGAAGAGGACGTTCTGGCCGAAACCCTGTCGCGCCTGTCTGCGATGGCGGCGGCGCAGTCCGGGGTCCGGTTCGAATTCGTCTTTGTCGATGACGGCTCTCGCGACCGGACGGCGGCGATCCTGCGCGACGCGGCGGCCCGGGACGACCGCATCCGGCTCTTGCGCTTTGCCCGCAACTTCGGCCAGCAGATCGCGGTCACGGCGGGGATCGAACTGGCGCAGGGTGATGCGGTGGTCCTGATGGACGCCGACCTGCAGGACCCGCCGGAAGTGGTGGCGCGCATGGTGGACCTGTGGCGCGACGGGTTCGACGTCGTCTATGGCACCCGTAGCTCGCGCCGGGCCGACAGCCTGGTCAAGCGGGTGACGGCGCGAATGTTCTATGCCACGATCAACCGCTTGTCCGAAGTGCCGATCCCCAGCGACACCGGGGATTTCCGGCTGATGAGCCGCCGTGTCGTCGACGTTCTGCGCCAGATGCCGGAACGCCACCGCTTTATCCGCGGCATGGTCAGCTGGGTTGGCTTTCGGCAGACGCAGGTCCCGTACGAGCGGCCCGAACGGTTCGCCGGAAACACCAAATACCCGCTGCGCAAGATGATCCGTTTTGCGGCCGATGGGATATTGTCTTTTTCGATCAAACCCTTGCAGCTTTCCATCGCGCTTGGCCTGCTGGCGGCAAGCCTGGCCCTGATCGGCATCGGCTATGCGCTTTTCATGCGCATCTTCACGTCGACCTGGGTCGAAGGCTGGACGGCCCTGATGATCGCGGTGCTGTTCATGGGCGGGGTGCAGCTTTTGTGCCTGGGGATTCTGGGCGAATATGTCGGGCGGATCTACAGCGAGGTAAAGCGGCGGCCGCTGTATGTGATCGCCGAGAAGCTGGGCTTTGACGAGCCGCCTCGCGAATGAGCCGCTGGGGGCAGTTTGCGGTCGGGATCGCGCTGGCGGGCCTGTTCCTGTGGCTGATCCTGCGGGATCTGGACCGCTCTGCGCTGGCCGAGGCGTTGCGCTCGCCCGATCTGCGCTGGCTGGCGCTGGGCTTTGTGTTCTGGGCCTTGGGCTATACCGTCCGGGTCCTGCGCTGGCGGGCGATGCTGGCGGTCGCCAATCCTGACCTTGGGTTCTGGCGCTGCGCGGTTCCCTTCCTGGGGTCGATCGCCGCGAACAATGTGCTGCCGTTCCGGTTGGGCGACGTGCTGCGCTGCCTGGCCTTCAGCCGCTGGCTGGCCGTTGACACCGGGACCGTCACCGCAACCGTGCTGGCCGAGCGTCTTCTGGACCTGCTGACCGTGCTTCTGGCCGTCGGGCTGGCGATCCTGGTGCTGGCGCCGCGTGACGGGGCCATGGGTCTTCTGGGGGTCGGCGCGTCGTTGCTGGTCGGGCTTGGCCTGGTCGCGCTGGGGCTGTTGCTGGTCCCCGGCGCTTTGCGGCCTTTGGCGCGCGGCGTGGAAAGGCTGGCCCGGCGCGCAAGTCCCGCCGTCGCCAACCGGATCGCCGGGTTTTCCGGCCCGCTGATCGACACGCTGGTGACCCTGTCGCAGGGCCGCCGGATGCTTGGGCTGATTGCCGCCTCGGCGCTGGTCTGGACCTGCGAGGGCGCGGTCTACTGGGCTGTGGCCAAGGCGATCCCGGCGATGGTCGTCCCCGAGGCGGCCTGGCTTGCGATGCCGGTCGGCACGCTGGCGACGCTGTTGCCCTCTACCCCCGGCTATATCGGGACCTTCGACTACTTCGCGATTGCCGCTGCCAAGGCGGGCGGCAATTCAACCGCTGCGGCTACGGCCTTTGCCGTGCTGGTGCACCTGTATTTCTACGTTCCCGCCTCGATCCTGGGCGGCATCTGCCTTCTGGTCTGGCGGCTGAAGCGGGGGCAGGCATGATGGGCAGGGTCCTTGTGATCGGGGCGGGCTTCACCGGGCTTGCCGCCGCGTTCGACCTGGCCCGCGCCGGGGTGCCGGTCACCGTGCTGGACGCGGATGCCCATGTCGGCGGGCTGGCCGGGGCGTTTGACACGGACGGTGACCGGCTGGACCGATTCTACCACCACTGGTTCACCTCGGACCACGAGATCATGCGCCTGGTGGACGAGCTTGGGCTGTCCGCCGACATTACCCTGCGCGCCACCGCGACCGGGGTCTGGTACAACGACAGCCTGTTCCGCTTGTCCTCGCCGCTGGACCTTTTGCGGTTTTCCGCGCTGCCGTTCGTGGACCGCATCCGCCTTGGCCTGATGATCCCGCGTGCCCGGATGGTCCGCGACTGGCGCGCGCTAGAGGGCGTGACGGCGGCAGACTGGCTGCGAAAGCTGGGGGGCGACCGGGTCTGGCGCGTGATGTGGGAACCGCTTTTGAAAGGCAAGTTCGGACCCTACGCCGACACCGTCTCGGCGGTGTGGTTCTGGAACAAGCTGAAGCTGCGCGGCGGCTCGCGCGGCAAGACGGGAGAGGAGCGGCTGGCCTATTTCAAGGGCTCTTTCGCCCGGCTGGCCGAGGAAACCGCCAAGGCCATTCTCGCGGCGGGGGGCGAGGTGCGGACCAACGCACCGGTCACCCGACTGGAACGGCGCGGGGCGGACTGGGTCGCCCAGGGCCCCTGGGGTCAGGTGACCGGGTCCGCCGTCATCGCCACGCCCGCACCCGCGCTGGTGGCCGACATGCTGGAACCGGCCGGGCAGGCGACGCCCGATGACCTGGCGATGCTGCGGCGGATTCCGTATCTTGCGAACATTTGCCTTGTCCTTGAACTGGATCGCGCCTTGGGGTCGACCTACTGGACCAACGTCAACGATCCGGGCTTTCCCTATGTCGGCGTGATCGAACATACGAACTTTGAAAATGCGGCCAGCTATGGTGGACGCCACATCGTCTACCTGTCGAAATACCTGCCGGAAACCGACGCGCTCTACCGGATGACCGACGATCAGGTGCTGCAGTTCTCGGTCCCCCATCTGCAGCGGATGTTTCCGGCGTTTCGGCGCGACTGGGTGCAGCGCTTTCACGTCTGGCGCGCGCCCTGGGCGCAGCCCGTGGTCGAACGGCACTATTCCACCCTGATCCCGCCCCTCCAGGGCCTGCTGCCCGGCCTTTACCTGGCCTCGATGGCACAGATCTACCCCGAGGATCGCGGCACCAACCATGCCGTGCGTGAAGGGCGACGGATCGCGGCCCTGGTGCGTGACGGGGCGGCGCATGGCTGATCCCCAGCCGTTTGCCCGGACGCTGCTCCAGGCCTTGCGCCCGCATCACTGGGTCAAGAACCTTCTGGTGTTCGTGCCGATCCTGGCCGCGCATCGCTGGACAGAGCCTGCGCTTTGGGCAGCGGCGGCGCTGGCCTTTGCGGCGTTCTGCCTGTGCAGCTCGGCCGTCTACCTGACCAACGATTTGATGGACGTGCAGGACGACCGCGCCCATCCGGTCAAGCGCCACCGCCCCCTGGCCAGCCGGCGGCTGTCGCCCGGTCAGGCCGTCGGGCTGGCCGCAGTCCTTGCGCTACCGGGACTGGGGCTGGCGCTGGTTGCGGGAGTGGCCACGGTGCTGGCGGTCTATGCTCTTGGCTCGCTGGCCTATTCCGCGCGGCTGAAGACCCTGCCGGGGATTGATATCGCCGGTCTGGTCGGGCTTTACTCGCTGCGGCTTCTGGCTGGCGGTGAGGCGACCGGGATCGCGGTCTCTGGCTGGCTGCTGGGCTATGGCGCCTGCGTCTTCACCTCGCTTGCGCTGGCCAAACGGGCGGCAGAGCTGGGAGGCGTCGCGGCGGGCACCTTGCCGCTGCCGCAGCGCCGGGGCTACCGGCTGCCGCATCGCCGCCGTCTGGTGGCGCTTGGCCTGCTGGCGGCGCTGGCCTCGGCGGCGGTGCTGCTGGTCTACCTGACCGATGCTTCGGCGCGCGGGCTTTACGCGCAACCGGGCTGGCTGATGCTGGCGGGCGGGGTGGTGCTGGTCTGGCTTGGCCATGTCTGGTGGCTGGTCGGGCAGGGCCGTCTGCACAGCGATCCGATCGTCTTTGCGCTGAAGGACCCGGCCAGCCTGACCGCCGGATGTGTGGTGCTGGTCCTGTTCGCGGTGGCGGCGGGCTGACGCCGCTCAGGCCGAGGGGCTGCGCCGCGCCCACAACAGCAGCGCGGCCAGCGCCACCAGGGCGGCCAGCAGCGTCATCGGCAACGACCCGCCCGGTCCCCCGGCGCCCGGCACGACCGGCACATCAACGGGGGTCGAGGTTGCCGTCGCCGTCACGGTGTCAGTCGGAATCGCAGTCGGGATGATCGTCGCGGTGTCGGTCGGTGTCGCGGTGACCGTATCGGTCGGTGTGGCCGTCACTGTGGCGGTGATGGTATCGGTTGGCGTGGCCGTCGCGGTGGCCGTGACGGTGTCGGTCGGCGTGGCTGTAGCGGTGGCCGTGACCGTGTCGGTCGGCGTGGCCGTCGCGGTGTTGGTCGGCGCAACCGGAGTTTCCGTCGGCGTGGCCGTCGCGGTGTTGGTCGGCGCAACCGGAGTTTCCGTCGGGGTGGCCGTCGCGGTGTTGGTTGGCGCGATGGGCGTGTTCGTGGGCGTGT
>JAKQLM010000496.1 GCA_029567145.1 Pseudomonadota bacterium | reverse complement strand
CGATGCGCTGGCGCTGACCGCCGCTGAATTCGTGCGGATAGCGGGCCATCGTCTCGGGGTCCAACCCGACCTCGCGCATGATCTCGGCGACCATCTCGGTCCGGTTGCGGCCCGGGTCGACGCCATGCACGCCCAGGCCTTCGGAGATGATCTGCTCGACCGTCAGACGGGGCGAAAGGCTGCCGTAGGGGTCCTGGAACACCACTTGCAGTTCACGCCGCAGCGCGCGCAGGCTGGCGCCCTGCCGGTCGCGCAGGTCCTGGCCCAGAAACAGCACCGGCCCGGTGCTGGAGATCAGCCGCAGGATCGCCAGCGCCAGCGTGGTCTTGCCCGACCCGCTTTCGCCGACGATGCCAAGGGTTTCCCCGGCACGGACCGACAGGCTGGCGTCGTTCACCGCCTTTACATGGCCCACGGTCTTTCTCAGGAAGCCCTTCTGGATCGGAAACCAGACCCGCAGGTTTTCCGTCCGCACGATTTCCGGGGCATCCGAGGGCACCGGGTCCGGCACGCCCTTCTGTTCGGCGGCCAGCAGCTTTTGCGTATAGGGATGCTGCGGGTTGGCAAAGATGTCCGCCGCCCGGCCCTGCTCGACGATCTCGCCGCCCTGCATGACGCAGACCCGGTCGGCGATCCGGCGCACGATGCCAAGGTCATGGGTGATGAACAGAAGGCTTAGCCCTTCGGAGGTTTTCAGGTCGGCCAGCAGGTCCAGGATCTGCGCCTGAATGGTGACGTCAAGCGCAGTTGTGGGTTCGTCCGCAACCAGAAGTTCCGGCCCGTTGGCCAGCGCCATGGCGATCATCACCCGCTGGCGCTGACCGCCGGACAACTGGTGCGGATACGCCCCCAGACGGCTTTCGGCGTCGCGGATGCCGACCTTTTGCAGCAGTTCCACGATCCGCGCCCGCACGGCCGCGCCGCGCAGGCCCTGGTGCAGTTCCAGGCTTTCGGCCAACTGCTTTTCGATGGTGTGCAAGGGGTTCAGGCTGGTCATCGGCTCTTGGAAGATGAAGCTGATGTCGTTGCCCCGGACCCTTCGCAACGCGCGTTCCGATGCGCCCACCATCTGCGTGTCGCCATAGGTGACCGACCCGGTGACCTCGGCGGTGTCGCCCAGAAGCCCCACCGTGGACAGCGCCGTCACCGACTTGCCCGACCCGCTTTCACCGACCAGCGCGACGGTTTCGCCCTTTTCGACGTGAAAGGACACGCCCCGGACGGCGCGGATCATCCGGCCATCCTGACGGAAGGTGACCGACAGGTCCTTGACCTCCAGCACGCTCATCCAAAGGTCTTTCGTGGGTCAAAGGCATCGCGGACGCCTTCAAAGATGAACACCAGAAGCGACAGCATGATCGCAAAGGTGAAAAAGGCGGTGAAGGCCAGATGCGGGGCCTGCAGGTTCTGTTGCGCCTGCCGCGCCAGTTGCCCAAGCGACGGAGCATCGGCAGGCAGGCCAAAGCCGATATAGTCCAGCCCGGCAATCGCGCTGATCGTGCCGGTCACGGCAAAGGGCAGCAGGGTCAGCGTGGCGACCATGGCGTTGGGCAAAAGATGGCGGAACATGATCTGCCAGTCGGATACGCCCAAGGCCTTGGCCGCCCGGACGTATTCAAAGTTTCGCGCCCGCAGGAATTCGGCCCGGATCACGCCCACGCGCCCGACCCAGCCGAACACCACCATCAGGATCAGCAACAGCCAGACGCTTTTGCCCAGGATGGCGGTCAGGATGATGATGACGTAAAGCTCGGGGATCGACCCCCACAGCTCGATAAAGCGCTGCATGGCCAGGTCGACCATCCCGCCGAAATAGCCCTGGATCGCCCCGGCGATGATGCCGATGATCGTGGTCAGCGCCACGACGACCAGCGCAAAGGTCACCGACAGCCGGAAGCCGTAGATCACCCGCGCCAAGAGATCGCGGCTGGTGTCGTCCGTGCCCAGCCAGTTCTGCGACGACGGCGCGCCGGGGGCCACGCCGCCGGTGTTGACGATGGTGCTGAACTTGTAGGGCACCGGCGGCCACAGCATCCAGCCCTGGTTCACCGCCACACCTTCGGCCGTGCCTTGGGCGTCCACTTCCGCGATGATGCCTTCGGGGTCGTCCCAGCAGGCCAGCGACCCGGCCGAGGCGACCAGGCATTGCACCTCGATCGTTCCGTAATCGGCCTCGGTCCGCAGGTCGCCGCCAAAGGCCACCTCGGGGTAGAAGGTCAGGAACGGCGTGTAATAGCCGCCGTCATATTTCACCAGGATCGGGCGGTCATTGGCGACCAGTTCCGCGCACAGCGAAATCGCGTACAGCACCAGGAAGATCCACAGCGACCAGAAGGCCCGGCGGTTGGCCTTGAAGTTGCGCCAGCGACGCTGGTTCAGCGGGGACAGGGCCATCAGTTGCGCCTGTCGAAATCAATGCGCGGATCGACCAGCGCATAGGTCAGGTCCGAAAGGATGCCGATCAGCAACCCGATCAGGCCAAAGGCGAACAAAGTCCCGAAGATCACCGGATAGTCACGGTCGACAAGCGACTTGTAGCTGAGCAAGCCCAGCCCATCCAACGAGAAGATCATCTCGATGATCAGGCTGGACCCGAAGAACACCCCCAGGAACAGGCCGGGAAAGCCCGCGATCACGATCAGCATCGCGTTGCGGAAGACATGGCCGTACAGGACGCGGGCCTCGGACAGGCCCTTGGCCCGGGCGGTCATCACATACTGCTTCTTGATCTCGTCCAGAAAGCTGTTCTTGGTCAGCAGCGTCAGCACCGCAAAGGACGAGATCAGCTGCGCCGTCACCGGCAGGGTGATGTGCCAGGCATAGTCGGTGATCTTGCCCCACAGGCTCAGGTCGTCCCAGTTGCCGCTGGTCAACCCGCGCAGGGGGAACCACTGGTAATAGCTGCCCCCGGCAAAGACGACCATCAACAGGACCGCGAACAGAAAGCCGGGAATGGCATAGGCCGCGATGATGATGCCAGAGGTCCAGGTGTCGAACTGCGACCCGTCGCGAATGGCCTTGCGGATGCCCAGGGGGATGCTGATCAGATAGGCGATCAGCGTGGACCACAGGCCCAAAGTGATCGACACCGGCAGCTTTTCGATCACCAGATCGACGACCGAAACCTTGCGGAAATAGCTCTCGCCAAAGTCTAAGGTCAGGTACTTGCCCATCATGATGAAAAAGCGTTCGACCGCCGGGATCGCCTCTTTCCGGCAATCCGGGGATTTCAGGTTGGGTTCGCCGGTGAAGCCTTCGGCGCAGACGATGCGGGAAAAGCCGAACTGCACCTCCAGCTTGGCCAGGAACTCGGGTGGCAGGCCGCGCGCGCCGACATAGCCGTCCTCTTCCTGAACGCCGCCGCCTTCGGTGCCGGCAAGGTTCTGGATCGCGTCGCCTTCGCCTTCGAACCGGGCCTGGATCTGCTGGATCGGCCCGCCCGGCACAAACTGCGTCAGGACAAAGTTGATGATCATGACCCCGAACAGCGTCGGGATCACCAGCAACAGCCGTCGAAGGATATAGGCGCCCAAAGTCCCTGCCGTTCCCTACTTCAAAGCGCCTTTGGCTTTCAGCGCCTCGGCTTTTTCGGGGTTGTACCACCAGAAAGCCATCTCGCCCAGAGCATAGGGGGGCAGGGTCGCGGGATGTTCATACATGTTGTAGTAGGCGACCCAGTTGTCCCGTTTGTAATAGCGCGGCACCAGGATCATCTGCGACCGCAGCACCCGGTCCAGCGCCTTGACCACCGTGGTCAGCTCGGCCCGGCTTTTCGCGCCTTCAACCACCTCCAGCAGCTTGTCCACCGCCGGGTCGGCATAGCCCATCCGGTTGCGGCTGGAATTGTCCTTGGCCACGCTGGCCCAGGCCTGCTTCAGCACGCCACCCGGTTCCAGCCCGCCGTTGACCACCGTGGTCGGCAGGGCGTCAAAGTCGAAGTTCGGCGGGCTGGCGCGTTCCTGCAACTGCGGATCGTCGATGATGTCGAAACTGGCATCGACACCCAGGGCAAGCAGGTTTTCGACATAAGCATTCATCACCGGCAAAAGATCGGTGCGGGAATGGACCATCTCCATCCGAAGGGTTTCGCCCTTGTCGTTGCGGCGGATGCCGTCGTCGCCCACGACCCAGCCCGCCTCGTCCAAGAGGGCCGACGCCTTGCGCAGGTTCTTGCGGTCCAGCGCGTTGTCTTCGGACGATACGGGGGCCATTGGAACCTCATCCGTCAGGATGCTGGCGGGCAACAGGCCCTCGTCCACCAGGGGCTGCAACAGCGCGACCTCTTCGGGCGTCGGCACGCCGGTCGCCGCCATTTCCGAGTTTTCCCAGATCGAGTTGATCCGCGCGAACAGCCCGTAGAACAGCGCCTTGTTCGACCATTCATAGTTGAACATCAGGCCGATCGCCTCGCGCACCCGCGCGTCCTGGAATTGCGACCGCCGCAGGTTGAAGATGATCGACTGCCCGCCCGCGATATCGCCGGACGGGATCACTTCCTTGACCACATCCCCGTTGGTGACGGCAGGAAAGTCGTAGTCGGTCGACCAGCGCTTTGGCAGGCTTTCGTTGCGGAACGTGTAGACGCCCGCCTTGAACGCCTCCATCGCGGCGTTGTCGTCGCCGAAATATTCGATGCGGATGCGGTCGAAATTGTTCTGGCCGATGTTCAGCGGATGGGTTTCGCCCCAGTAATCCTCGTCCCGCTTGTAGACGACCTGTTGACCCGGCTCGAAGCTTTCAAGGACATAGGCCCCGGTGCCCAGGAACGGCTCCAGACTGGAGGCCTCCAGATCGCGGTTGTTTTCCTCGTAGTGCTTCTTGGAAAAGATCGTCGTGCTGCCAGCCTGCGCCGGCATGTCGCGGAACGGCGTGCCGGGGGTAAAGGTGAACTTGATCCGGTAGGGGTCCAGCACTTCGACCGACTCGAACTTGCCGCCCGCCACGCTGCGGTATTCCGGGATGCCCTTTTCCATGAACAGGTTGTGGCTGAACAGCACATCTTCGGCGGTAAAGGGGGTGCCGTCCGAAAAGGTCACGTCCTGGCGCAGGTTGAAGATCACCCAGGACCGATCCTCGGGGTATTCCATCGTCGTGCACAGCAGACAGTAGGACGCGCTGACATCATCGGCGGTGCCGGACAGGATGGATTCGTAAAAGATCGACGACAGGGCGGCCGCGTTGCCCGCGATGGCATAGGGGTTGAAGCTGTCGAAACTGCCCGGCGCCCACTGGCTGATCTCGCCGCCCTTGGGGGCGTTCGGGTTCACATAGGGCAGATGCGGAAAGTCGGCAGGCAGGGCCAGGTCGCCAAAGGTGGAAATCCCGTGCGAGGTGATCACCGTCTCGGCCCGCGCGGCCAGTGTGGTCGCCGCCAGCGCCAGGATCAGCGTTCCGGTCGCGATCAACGGTCCGCTTCCGATCCGCCGCAGCGTTGCAACCTGTGCCCCAGCCGGTTTCGATTTCCGCATCGGCAGACCCTCCGTTCCTGTCATCACCCCTTATTCATTGATGCAATTTCCGCCGTTGTCGAGCCAACAACCCGCGATCCCCCAGCGCATTTGCGTGAGCCGAGGCCGATCTGCCCGCGCCAAAGGCACGGTCAGCGCAGCCGGAACACCGCTGCATCGCCCGCGCCCCGGTCCACGGTAAAGCGCATCTTGTCGCCGTCCTGCACCTCGACCAGCTGGCAGTTGTAGGCGATGGGCGTGCCGCTCCAGTCCATCTCGCGGCAGAAATAGCCGTCCTGCCATTGCCATTGCCCGGTGATCTGCCAGCCCAGGGCGCTGCCCTCGATCCGGCCATCCGGCATCAGGCTGATAGCCAGATCGTAAAGCCCGATCCGCAGCACCCGGTCCTGCACCAGCTTCAGGAACTCGCCCTGATCGCGCACGGGTTCAAAGTCGTTAGCGACCGCCGAAACGGGTGTCGCCAGCAGCGTCAGACAGGCAAGGGCTTTCAGCATCGGCACAGCCTCCGGGATCACATCCCCAGGACTACGCACCAACCCGTCAATCGGATGACTTTTCAGATGCCCAGAACGTCCATCATGTCATAGTGCCCCGGCTTCCTGCCCTGACCCCAGACCGCCGCCCGCAAGGCGCCCTTGGCAAAGATCCCCCGGTCGGTCGCCAGATGCCGCAAGACCACCCGCTCGCCCGCGCTGGCAAAGATCACGTCATGTTCGCCCACCACATCGCCGCCGCGAATGGCGCTGAACCCGATCGTCCCCCGTTCGCGCGCGCCGGTGATCCCGTCGCGGCCCGACACCATGCTGTCGTCCAGGCTGACCCCGCGCCCCGCCGCCGCGGCCGCCCCCAGCATCAGCGCCGTGCCTGAGGGCGCGTCCACCTTCATCCGGTGATGCGCCTCGACGATCTCGACGTCCCAATCGTCGTCCAGCGCCGCCGCGATCTTCTGCGTCAACCGCACCAGAAGGTTGACGCCCAGCGACATGTTCCCTGCCCGCACGATCACTGCATGGCGACTGGCCGCTTCGATCTTTGCCAGATGCTCGGCCTCAAGCCCCGTCGTGCCGATCACATGCACCGCCCGGGCCTGCGCCGCCAGTGCGGCAAATTCGACCGTCGCCGCCGGGGTCGTGAAGTCCACCACCGCCTGCGCACGGGCAAAAGCCTCCAGCGGATCGTCGGTCACGACGATCCCCAAGGCCGGTCCACCCATCGCCTCGCCGACATCGCGGCCGATCCAGGGGCTGCCCGCCCGTTCGACGCAAGCAACCAACCGCAGCTTGTCGCTGTCCTGCACCAGCCGGATCAGCGTCTGCCCCATCCGCCCCGACGCGCCGGTCACCACCAGGCCAGGAAGATCGCCCATGTCAGCCTCCAGAATTTTCCCTTCCCTAGCCGCTTCGCGCAGGTGACGGAAGCCCGGCGTTGCAGGGGGCGGGGAAAGGGCCTAAATGCAGCCAATGTCCAAAGCACGCCCCACCTCCGGCCAAGGCCCCTCGCAACGCCAGCTTCGCGTCGGCGAACTGATCCGCCGCACCCTGTCCGACGTCCTGAACCGGGGCGAGATTCACGACCCCGAGCTGAACGCCATGTCGATCACCGTGGGCGAAGTGTCCTGCTCGAACGACCTCAAGGTCGCCACGGTCTATGTCATGCCGCTGATGGGATCGGTCCCGGTGCAGGATGCCATTGCCGCGCTGGCCCGCAACAAGGCCGAGCTTCGGCACCGCGTGGTGAAGGGCCTGACCCTGAAATACGCCCCCGACCTGCGTTTTCGGCCCGATGAGACGTTCGACCGTCTGGACGAAACCCGTCGCCTGTTTTCGGATCCCTCCGTGCAGCGCGATCTTGAAGCCCCGGGCTCTGACGTTTCGGACACCCAGGAATGAGCCTGCGGCTTGCGCTTGCTCTGGTGCTGGCCCCGGCCTGCGCGACAGCCGCTACCTGTCGCGACACCAGCTTTGACGGCGCGTCCTATACCTTGTGCGAGGTCACGCTGGCCGACGACCTGCGGCTGTTCCACTCTGGCCCCGACGGCGCCTATGGCAGCTTTGCCAAGCTGAACGCCGAACTGGACACGCAAGGCCTGGCCTTGCGTGTCCAGTTCGGCGTTC
>JAKQLM010000096.1 GCA_029567145.1 Pseudomonadota bacterium | reverse complement strand
GCGGCGTCGGACGTGGCACTGGTGTCGCTGTCCACCACCCTGGCCACCAATGCCTTGGTCGAAGGCCAGGGCGCCCGGGTGGCGCTGGTGTTCATCGGCTTTGACGCGGGCGATCTGGCGCGCGGCGGCCTGACCGAGGCGCTGAAGGGCGATCCCGTGATCCTTGCGGACGGCGGCCACACCCATGCCGGGACCGAAGCCGCGCCGCTGGACCTGAGCACGCTGGACCAGCAGATCCGCGAGTTGGGCGACCAGGTGTCGGGCTTTGCCGTCGCCGCCCGCTTTGCCACCCGCAACCCCGCGCACGAGGTTGCCGCGCGCGAGTTGATCCGGCGTCTGACCGGCCGCCCGGTGACGTGCAGCCACGAGCTGTCGGCCAACCTGAACGGCCCGAAACGCGCCTTGACCGCCGTGCTGAACGCGCGGCTGATCGGGATGATCGACCGGCTGGTCGCGGCTTGTGAGCGCCACCTTGTCGCCGTGGGGATCGACGCGCCGCTGATGGTGGTGCGCGGCGACGGGGCGCTGATCTCGGCTGCGATGGTGCGCGAACGCCCGATCGAGACGATCCTGTCCGGCCCCGCCGCCAGCATCGTCGGCGCGCGCTGGCTGACCGGGGCCTCGGACGCGCTGGTCAGCGACATCGGCGGCACGACGACGGATGTCGCGCTCTTGCGCGGCGGGCTACCCGAAATCGACCCCGAAGGCGCCCGGGTCGGCGGCTTTCGCACCATGGTCGAGGCGGTGGCGATGCGGACCACGGGCCTGGGTGGCGACAGCGAGGTGCATCTGGTGACCGAGGGCCTGACCGGCGGCTTGCGGCTTGGCCCCCGGCGGCTGATGCCGGTGTCCTTGCTGGCAGTCGATCACGGGCCGATGGTGCATGCCGCGCTGGACCGTTGGCTGTCGGGCGATGCGGTGGGCGAGATGGACGGGCGCTTTGTCGTGCCGATGGCCAGCCCTGGCGGGGGCCAGCGCGGCGGGCTGACCGCGCGCGAAATCGCGGTGCTGGACCGGATCATCCAACCGATGCCGATGGTGGCGGCGCTGACCACTCGGCTGGAGGTGGCCGCGCTGGAGCGGCTGGTGGCGCGCGGGCTGGTGATGATCTCGGGCGTGACGCCGTCGGACGCAAGCCATGTCCTGGGGCGGCTGGACGCCTGGGACGGGGCGGCGGCGGACAAGGCGCTGCGGCTGCTGGCGCGGCGGCGCACGGGCGCGGGCGAACGGTTCGCGACCGGGCCGGACGTGCTGGCGCAGGCGGTGGTGAACCAGGTCACGCAACAGACGGTGGACTGCCTACTGGAAGCGGCCTTTGGCGAGGATGCCGGTTTCGCGGGTGATGAGCCGCAAGCGCTGGCGCGGCATGCGCTGACCCGGGCGGGGCTGGCCCGGCATCGCGGAGTGGTCGAGGTCAGCCTGACGCTGGGGGTTCCGGTGATCGGGCTGGGGGCCTCTGCCCCGTCCTATTACGGCGCGGTCGGCGACCGGCTGGGCTGCCCGATGATCCTGCCGGAACATGCCGGGGTCGCCAATGCCATCGGCGCGGTGGCGGGCCAGGTCAGCCAGCGCGCGGTCGGTCTGGTATCCTCGCCCGCCGAGGGCCGGTTCGTGGCGCACCTGGCCGACGGGTTGCAGGCTTTTGCCAGCTCGAACGCGGCGCTGCAGGCGCTGGAGACCGCGCTGGTCGCCGATGCATCCGCCCGCGCGCGGGACGCGGGGGCGGTGGACCTGCGCATCACGGTCGAGCGTGACATCAAGCAAGTCGAGATCGAGGGCCGCCAGATGTTCATCGAGGCCAGGCTGACGGCCACCGCCTCGGGCCGCCCGCGCGTGGCGCATTAGGCCGGGGGCGATTGGCGGCGAATTGCCCTTGACCTTGGCCCCCTGCCCGCTTAATTCGCGCCCCAGTGGCTAGGTAGCTCAGCTGGTTAGAGCGCGCGACTCATAATCGCGAGGTCGAGGGTTCGAGTCCCTCCCTCGCCACCACTTCCCCCCTTCAAGGATGCCGGTTCCCCCCAGCGATCGACGGATGGCGGGGCGGGATTGTCCTGTTCCCCTGCGGCCTGCCGGACTGCGGCGCGATCCGCCCCCTCCTGCCAGCCCCCCGCCTGCCAGTCAGGCGGCCTGGGCGACGCCCTTTGGCACCTTGCCCCGTGGCGGCGGCTGATCGGGGAACCGGCCGCTCTGCCGGGCGTTGGCTTCGGACACAGTGGACGGACGTGACGCGTCGCCCGGTCCCCGGCATGCCGGGGGCTGCCTGTCCTGCGGATCGGGTGGGACAGGCGATCGGCGAACCGGACACGGCAAGCGAAAGGACAAGAACCATGGCGCGCAAGCAAGACCTTCCCCAGGGATCAGGCGGCGAGACGCAGCAGCGCGGCAGTGACGTGCTGACCACGAACCACGGCGTTCCGGTGTCGGACAACCAGAACTCGCTGAAGGCGGGGGCGCGGGGGCCGACGCTTCTGGAAGACTTTGTGCTGCGCGAAAAGATCTTCCACTTTGACCACGAACGGATTCCCGAACGGATCGTCCATGCCCGGGGAACCGGGGCGCATGGCACGTTCGAATGCACCGAGGCGATCCCCGAGCTGACCCGCGCCTCGCTGTTCCAGAACAAGGGCGCGAAAGTGCCGGTCTTTGCCCGGTTCTCGACCGTGGCGGGGTCGAAAGGGTCCAAGGACACGCCTCGCGACGTGCGCGGCTTCGCAGTCAAGTTCTACACCGGCGAAGGCAACTGGGACCTTGTCGGCAACAACATCCCGGTCTTCTTCATCCAGGACGCGATGAAGTTCCCCGACCTTGTCCACGCCGTAAAACCCGAGGCCGACCGCGGCTTTCCGCAGGCGGCCTCGGCGCATGACACGTTCTGGGATTTCATCTCGCTGATGCCGGAATCGATGCACATGATCATGTGGGCGATGTCGGACCGCACCTTGCCGCGCAGCCTGCGGATGATGGAGGGTTTTGGCGTCCACACCTTCCGGCTGGTGAATGCCGAGGGCGCGGCGACCTTCGTCAAGTTCCACTGGCGCCCGCGCCTTGGGGTGCAATCGACCCTGTGGGACGAGGCGGTGAAAATTTCTGGCGCCGACCCGGACTATCACCGCCGCGACCTGCACGACGCGATCAAGGTCGGGGACTTCCCGGAATGGGACCTGGGCATCCAGGTGTTTGACGACGCCTTTGCCGACGCGCAACCCTATGACGTTCTGGACGCCACCAAGTTGATCCCCGAAGAGGATGTGCCCGTGCGCATCATCGGGCGGATGGTGCTGGACCGCTGGCCGGACAACTTCTTTGCGGAAACCGAGCAAGTGGCCTTCCTGCCCTCCAACGTCGTGCCGGGAATCGACTTTTCGAACGACCCGCTGTTGCAGGGGCGGCTCTTTTCCTACCTCGACACCCAGAAATCGCGGCTGGGCACCACGAACTTTCATCAGATCCCGGTCAACACGCCGAAATGCCCGATGCACAATTTCCAGCGGGACGGGATGATGCAGACGATGGTCCCGCAGGGCCGCGCGAATTACGAGCCGAACAGCCTTGCCGAAGCGGGCGAGGACGGCGGTCCGCGGGCGGCAGATCAGGGCTTTGTCTCGGTCGCCCGGTTCGCAGAGCCTGCCGCCGAAAAGCGCCGGGTCCGGGCGGACAGCTTTGCCGACCACTTCAGCCAGGCGCGGATGTTCTATGCGTCGCAGACCACGGTCGAGCAGGGCCATATCGTCGCCGCCCTGGTGTTCGAATTGTCCAAGGTCCAACTGCCGCATGTCCGCGCCCGGGTGCTGGCGCAGTTGCGCAACATCGGGGATGATCTGGCGACCCGCGTTGCCGATGGGCTGGGGGCAAAGCTGCCGCCTGCCATCGCGCCGGCCAGGCCGGCACTTGACCTGGCCGCGTCCGATGCCCTGTCGATCCTGAAGAAAAAGGCCCCGCTGACCGGCCGTTGCCTGGGGATTCTGGTCACGGACGGCGCGGATGCCGACCTGGTCGCGGCCTTGCAGCAGGCCGCCCGGACGGCGGGGGCCACGGTCAAGATCATCGCGCCCAAGGTCGGCGGGGTCGTCCTTGCCGATGGCAAGCCCCTGCCTGCGGATGAAAAGATCGACGGGGCCCCTTCGGTTCTGTTCGATGCCGTCGCGCTGGTCGTGTCGGACGACGGGGCGCAGACGCTTTTGGGCGAAAAGGCCGCGCTGGACTTTGTGTCGGACGCCTTTGCGCATTGCAAGGCGATCGGCCATTCCCCGGGGGCGCAGGCGCTGCTGGACAAGGCCGGGGTCATCCCGGACAGCTTTGTGCTGGCGCTGCCCGAGGGGGCAAAGGGCCTGGTCGCGCTGCTGTCGTCGCGCGACTGGAGCCGCGAGCCCAAGGTCAAGCTGCCGGTCTAGGTCCGGCCCGGGGCTGCGGTCGGGGCTACGGTCGGGGCTGGCGCAAGGCCTGTGCCACCTCGGCGCTGGTCGGGGGGTGGCAGCCGCTGTGCTGGCAATTCAGCCAGGCGGCGGCCATGGCGCGCTGGCCGATGCCTGCAAGATCGGCGTCGGTCAGGCGGGCAAACCCGTCCCGGTCGCGGATGCGCCGGTCGGTCAGGCTGGACAGGATCGCGCCCGTCACGGTGTCGCCGGCGCCCACGGTGTCGATGACCGGTCCGGGCCAGGCCGGGACCCGGGCCGAAGCGCCGGGCGTGGCCAGGATGGCCCCGCCGTCGCCCAGGGTCACGACCACCAGCCCCGTCCCTTGGGAAAGGCAGCGCGTGGCAAAATCCTGGGGCGACAGGTCGGGATGCAGGTAGGCAAGATCCTCGGCCGACAGTTTCACGATGTCGGCGCGGGCGAACAGCCGGGCCATCCGGTCGCGCCAGGCCCCCGCGTCGCGAATCATTCCGGGCCGGACGTTGGGGTCGATGCTGACCATCACGCCCGGCGGCTGGGCCAGCACCAGCCCGGCGATATCCTCTGCCCCAGGCAGGTCGATCAGCGAGATCGACCCGACATGCAGGATGTCACCCGCCAGGATTGGCCCCGCAAAGCCGGAGTGATCGGCACGCTGCGTCGCCGACCCGGTGTTGAAGAAGGCATAGCGCGCGTCGGTGCCGTGAAACTCGACAAAGGCCAGCGTCGTGGGGTCGGCCACCCGGGGCGCATGGCCGGTCCCGACCCCGAAGGCCGCCAGGTCCTGCGCCAGGCGCTGACCGAACAGGTCGGTGGACAACGGGCTGATGAACTGGACCCGCGCCCCCATCCGCGCGCAGGCCTTGGCGGCGTTGTAGGTCGATCCGCCACAGCGCGGCACGAACCCCGGTCCCAGCCCGGTCGCGGCGGGAACAAAGTCGATCAACGCCTCGCCCGCCACCCAGATCGTCTGCATCCCACCCCCCGACCGCATCCCGCGCGATGTTGCTAATCCCGGGCCGGGCGGTCAATCTTGTTGCGACAGGCCCGGCGTGGAACATCCTTCGCGTCGGGCGGTTGACTTTTTTGCGTAATCAGTTACGCAAATGTAACAGCAGAAAGAGGACTCCATGGCCACCGTTCTGGACCAATTGCGCAGCATGACCGTCGTGGTCGCCGATACGGGCGATGTCGAATCGGTCCGCGCGCTGAAGCCGGTCGATTGCACGACCAATCCCAGCATCCTTCTGAAGGCGCTGCAGCACCCGACCTTTGCCGACCTCGTCTCGACCGAAGTTGCCAAGGGCAAGTCCGCCGGGCTGTCCGCGTTGCAGGTGGCCGATGCGCTGACCGTGGGCGTGGGTGCGGCGCTGGCCGCCCTGGTGCCGGGCCGCGTCTCGACCGAGGTGGATGCCAACCTGTCGTTCGACATGGCGGCATCGGTCGCCAAGGGCCGCGCGCTGATCGCGGCGTATGAGGCGCGCGGCCTGGGCCGGGATCGCATCCTGATCAAGTTGGCCTCGACCTGGGAAGGCATCCGCGCCGCCGAGGTGCTGGAGGCCGAGGGCATCAACTGCAACCTGACGCTGCTCTTTTCCGCCGCTCAGGCCCAGGCCTGCGCCGAGGCGGGGGTCTACCTGATCTCGCCCTTTGTCGGTCGGATTACCGACTGGTACGCCAAGGCGCAGGGCCGCACCTTCACCCCCGAAGAAGACCCCGGCGTGCTGTCGGTGCAGTCGATCTACCGCGACTACAAGGCGCGCGGGATCAAGACCGTGGTAATGGGCGCGTCGTTCCGCACGACGGGGCAGCTCAAGGCGCTGGCCGGCTGCGACCGGCTGACCATCGCCCCGGCCTTGCTGGAGGAGATGGCGGCCGACACTTCGACCCTGACCCGCGTGCTGTCGCCGGGGGCCGTCGATGCCGCCCCGCGTGCCAGGCTGACCGAAGCCGCCTTCCGCTGGCAGATGAACGCCGATGCGATGGCGACCGAAAAGCTGGCCGAAGGCATCCGCAACTTCGACGCCGATCACCGCAAGCTGCTGGCCATGATCGCCGAGCGGCTGGCCTAGCCCCAAGATGCGGCTGCAGGGAAAGACGGCCCTGATCACGGGCGCGGCCCGGGGGATCGGGCTGGCCTTTGCCAAGGCCTATCTGGCCGAGGGCGCGAAAGTCGCCCTTGCCGATCTGGACGGGGCCGAAGCCGCTGCGGCGGGGCTTGGTCCGCAGGCGATGGGGCTGGCGCTGGACGTCACCGATCCGGCCAGCATCGACGCTGGTGTCGCCACCGTTGCGGACTGGGGCGGCGGGATCGACATTCTGGTGAACAACGCCGGGGTGTTTGACCTGGCCCCGATCGTCGACATCACCCGCGCCAGCTATGACCGGCTGTTCGATGTCAACGTCAAGGGCACGCTCTTTGTCCTGCAGGCGGTGGCAAAGCTGATGATCGCGCAAGGCCGGGGCGGCAAGATCATCAACATCGCCAGCCAGGCCGGTCGCCGGGGCGAGCCGCATGTCGCGGTCTACTGCGCCACCAAGGCCGCCGTGATCAGCCTGACCCAGTCCGCCGGGCTGGACCTGATCCGCCACGGGATCAACGTCAACGGCATCGCGCCCGGGGTGATCGACACGCCGATGTGGGACGAGGTGGACCGCCTGTTCGCCCGGACCGAAGGCAAGCCCATCGGCCAGAAAAAGCGTGAGGTCGGGGCCGCCGTCCCCTTTGGCCGCATGGGCCGCCCCGAGGACATGACCGGAACCGCCGTGTTCCTCGCCTCGTCCGAATCCGACTACATCGTCGCCCAGACCTTCAACGTCGATGGCGGCAACTGGATGAGCTGAGCCGCCCTTTCTCCTGCAGAGGACCCCATGCCCAAGGAAATCGCCGTTGATCCTGAAAAGGTCTTTCGTCCGGGACGCCTGACGTTCCAGGACATCCCGATCCGCGCCTATGCCACGCCCTTTGCCGCCGAACGCGCGGCGCGGGGCGATGCGTCCCTGCGCGACGTGCTGCGGCACATGCTGATCATCCGCGAATTCGAATCCATGCTGGGCGCGTTCAAGGCGACCGGCGCCTATCGCGGGATCAGCTACACCTACCGGGGCCCCGCCCACCTTTCCATCGGGCAGGAAGGTGTCGCCGTCGGCGCGGCCCTGGCGCTGGAACCGCAGGACCACATCTTCGGGTCGCACCGCAGCCATGGAGAGTTTCTGGCCAAGGGCCTGTCGGCGATTGCCCGTCTGGACGCATCGACGCTGGACGCGATCATGGCTGACCATGCGGGCGGGGCGCTGAAGGCCACGGTGGCGCAGCATCTGGGCGGCAGCGGCAAGGCTTTGGCCGAGAATTTCCTGCTGTTCGGGCTTCTGGCCGAAATCTTCATGCGCGCCAACGGCTTCAACGGCGGCATGGGCGGGTCGATGCACGCCTTCTTCCCGCCGTTCGGGGCCTATCCGAACAACGCCATCGTCGGCGGTTCCTCCGGGATCGCGACCGGCGCGGCCTTGCGCAAGAAGCTGTCCGGGCAGGACGGCATCTGTGTCGCGAATGCGGGCGACGGGTCCACCGGCTGCGGGCTGGTGTGGGAGGCGATGAACTTTGCCGCCATGGCGCAATTCACGACGCTGTGGACCGATGCCCGGCGTGGCAACCTGCCGGTCCTGTTCTTCTTTTCCAACAACTTCTACGCCATGGGCGGTCAGACCATGGGCGAGACGATGGGCTGGGACCGCCTGTCGCGGCTGGGCGTGGCGGTGAACCCCGACCAGATGCACGCCGAAACCGTGGACGGATCAGACCCCCTGGCCGTCGCCGATGCCGTCGCCCGCAAGCGCGCGCTTTTGCTGGCGGGGCGCGGCCCGGCGCTTCTGGACGTGGAGTGCTATCGCCACACCGGCCATTCGACCACCGACGCCAACGCCTACCGCACGCGGGACGAGTTGAAGGCTTGGGAGCCCTATGATCCGATCACCCGCTTTGCCCGCGCCGCCGTGGACGACGGCCTGATGACCGAGGACGAGGTTCAGGCGATGCGCGACGCCGTGGCGCTGGGAATCGAAGCCGTCACCCGCGCCGTGGTCGATCCCGCCATCGCCCCCATCGTCGATGTTCCCGCCGACCCGGTGCTGATCGGCGGACTGATGTTCAACAACTCCAGCCTGACCCTTGGCCCCACCCAGACCCCCTTTCTGAAACAGCCCCAGGACGTGGCGGCGTTCAAGACCATCGCCCGCAAGGCCCGCTTTGGCCTGGGGGAGGACGGCAGCGCCCTGCCCGGCCTGCGCGCCGTGACCCTGCGCGACGGGCTGACCGAGGCGATCCTGCACCACATGACCCATGACGAAAGCCTGATCGCCTATGGCGAGGAGTGCCGCGAATGGGGCGGGGCCTTTGGCGTCTACCGGGGCCTGTCCGACGTGCTGCCGCATCACCGGCTGTTCAACTCGCCGATCTCTGAGGCGGCGATCGTGTCCACCGCCGTCGGCTATGCGCTGGCCGGCGGGCGGGCGCTGGTCGAGCTGATGTATGGCGATTTCCTGGGCCGCGCCGGGGACGAGGTGTTCAACCAGATGGCCAAATGGCAGGCGATGTCGGCGGGCATGTTGACCATGCCGGTCGTCCTGCGCACCTCGGTCGGGTCCAAGTACGGCGCGCAGCATTCGCAGGACTGGACCTCGCTGATCGCGCATATCCCGGGGCTGAAGGTGGTCTATCCGGCCACCCCCTACGACGCCAAGGGGTTGATGGCGACGGCGCTGTCGTCGAACGATCCGGTCGTGTTCTTCGAAAGCCAGCGGCTGTATGACCAGGTGGAACTCTTCCACCCCGAAGGTGTGCCGCCCGACTACTACCAGATCCCGTTCGGCGAGCCGGAGGTGAAACGCGCAGGCTGCGACGTCACCGTCCTGACCATCGGCCCGTCG
>JAKQLM010000083.1 GCA_029567145.1 Pseudomonadota bacterium | reverse complement strand
CCTTGACCACTGGACGCTTCGGCAGGATCTTGCCGCTGCCTTTCGCTGGACCGTGCGGCTGAACCTGCACGAGGCGGTGGCGAACCACTTCTCGCTGGCGACCAATGCGGACGGCACGCGCTTTCTGATCAACCCGAACGGGCGGCACTTCAGCCGGATCACCGCGTCCTCGCTGGTCGAGATTGACGCCAACGACCCAGCCACCCTGTCGCGCCCCGATGCGCCCGACCCGACCGCCTGGGGCCTGCATGGCAGCATCCACCGCGCGCTTCCCCATGCGCGCTGCGTCATGCACGTCCATTCGATCCACGCCACGGTCCTGGCCAGCCTGGCCGACAGCCGCCTGCCCGCCATCGACCAGAACACCGCGATGTTCCACAACCGGCATGTGGTGGACGACCACTACGGCGGCATGGCGTTCGAGGAAGAGGGCGCGCGCTGTGCCCAGCTTCTGTCGGACCCGAAGATTACCACCATGGTGATGGGCAACCACGGCGTCCTGGTCATCGGCGCAACCGTGGCCGAGACGTTCAACCGGCTCACCTACTTTGAGCGCGCGGCCGAGACCTACATCCGCGCGCTGCAGACCGGCCGCCCCTTGCGTGTCCTGCCCGACGAGATCGCCGAAAAGACCGCGCGTGAGTGGGAGACCTATCCCGGCTTCGCCGATGCCCACCTGCGGGAGCTGCGCGCGATCCTGGACGCCGAGGATCCGTCCTACGCCGACTGACCGGATGACGGATATGGGCCGGCTTGGTCGGTTGGGGGCCAGACCCCCGCACCGGCGCAGGGCAGGAAGGGCGCATCCAGCACAAAGGGTACGCCCATGGCGACGAAGCCGAACCTCCTGATCCTGATGGTCGACCAGCTGAACGGGACGCTGTTCCCCGATGGCCCCGCCGATTTCCTGCATGCCCCGAACCTGCGGGCGCTCGCGGCCCGCTCGACCCGGTTCGCCAACTGCTACACCGCCTCGCCCCTGTGCGCCCCGGCCCGCGCCAGCTTCATGTCCGGCCAGTTGCCCTCCCGCACTCGCGTCTACGACAACGCCGCCGAATTCGCCTCCGACATCCCGACCTACGCCCACCACCTGCGCCGGGCGGGCTATCAGACGGCGCTCTCCGGCAAGATGCATTTCGTCGGCCCCGACCAGTTGCACGGGTTCGAGGAACGCCTGACCACCGACATCTACCCCGCCGATTTCGGCTGGACCCCGGACTACCGCAAACCCGGCGAACGGATCGACTGGTGGTATCACAACCTCGGCTCGGTCACCGGGGCTGGCGTGGCCGAGATCACCAACCAGTACGAATACGACGACGACGTGGCCCATCAGGCCATCCAGAAGCTTTACGATCTTTCGCGCGGCCAAGACCCCCGCCCCTGGGCGCTGACCGTCAGCTTCACCCACCCGCACGACCCCTTTGTCGCCCGCCGCAAATACTGGGACCTCTACGACGGCGCGCCCGAGTGTGAGCCACCCGAACCCCTCGCCTACGACGACATGGACCCCCATTCCCAGCGCCTGATGGACGCCTGCGACTGGCGGGGGATGGAGATCACTCCCGACCACATCCGCCGCGCCAAACAGGCCTATTTCGCCAACATCAGCTACATCGACGACAAGATCGGCGAAATCCTGTCGGTGCTGGAGGCCACCCGGCAAGAGGCCCACATTCTCTTCCTCTCCGACCACGGCGAGATGCTTGGGGAAAAGGGCCTCTGGTTCAAGATGAACTTCTTCGAAGGATCGGCCCGCGTCCCCCTGATGATCGCCGCGCCCGAAATGCCTGCGGGCCGCATCGACACCCCGGTCTCCTCCATTGACCTCGCCCCCACGCTTGCGGCGCTGGCGGGGATCTCGATGGACGAGGTCATGCCCTGGACCGAAGGCGTCAACCTGATCCCGGTGGCGAACGGCGCACCCCGCCCCCCGGTCGCGATGGAATACGCCGCCGAAGGCACGATCACCCCGATGGTCGCCCTGCGCGACGGCGCCTGGAAATACATCCGCTGCCCCGCCGACCCCGAACAGCTTTTCGATGTGACCAACGATCCCGCTGAGACAACAAACCTCGCCGAAGACCCCCGCGCCGCCGAAATCCTCACCCACTTCCGCGCGTTGGCAGACAATCGCTGGGACCTTCCCGCCTACGACGCAGCCGTCCGCGAAAGCCAGGCCCGCCGCTGGGTGGTGTATGAAGCACTACGTCAGGGCGGTTACTACCCCTGGGACCACCAACCCCTCCGCGCGGCCAGCGAGCGCTACATGCGCAACCACATGGACCTGAACGTGCTGGAGGAGAACAAGCGGTTTCCAAGGGGGGAATAAGCGCTTTCAATACCGGCGGGCGGCGAGGGTCGGTCGTCATGCTGTCAAGCGCGCTTGCTGGGCCTCCGAACCAGAATGATCCCTACGATCAGAAACCAGATCAGCGGCGGGAAGTTGGCGATTATCGCCGGGCCCCAACCGCCAGCATTGTAAAAGGTCTCGTAGTTGACAGGTCCCGCAAACATCGCGGGGACAGAAAGAAAGCACAGCCCCGCCGCAGTCAGGGCCATCCACCCGGTCCATCGTGGCAGAACACCGCTCTCAAGGGTCGCCCAGCCCGCCGATAGGAGGAAAAGCCCGGTCACGGCAAAGGCGATGGACCCGTTGTAGATCAGGATCGTCCCCTGCACCAAGGCGCGAACCACCGACGGGTCACGCGGGTCGCCCAGGCTGTCAAGCACCGCCCCACCTTCCAGCCCGTCCGCAACAAGAGTTACCGCCAGCCAGACTGCGGCTGCACCAAAGGTCATGAGGCCAAGCCAGTCGGCTTCGGGACGCGCGCGCTGTACGAGGTGACGGAAGCCAGACGCGAAGACCATCATCCCGACATAGATGCCCTGATCCATCAGAATGCGCAGCAAGGCGATATAGCGGATGTCGAACAGATGCTCCGCGAAGGCCTTGCCGTCATAGATGGACGGCGGCGCCCCAATCATCCACAGCGGAAACTGGCCCCAGCTTAGGGCGACGCAAGCCAGTGCCCCGGCCCCTGCAATGCGCGCAATCTTCGCATCTGTCATCCTGCCGTCCTGACATGAAACCGCCTTGGGGGGCCGAACACCGAAGAGACGACGGCATCATAGCGCAAATCCGACCGTCGTTCAGCAACGAGATCGTGCAGCTAGGCGCGTATTCGGATCACTGATATGCGCATCCGCCAGGCTCAGCGCGCATCCCCCAGCACCATCTCCGCCCCCTTCCACCCCATCAGCATCGCCGGAGCATTGGTGTTCCCCGCGATGATGTTCGGAAACGCGCTGGCATCGATCACCCGCACCCCCGCCACCCCATGCACCCGAAGCCCCGCATCCACGACCGAAGTCGCGGCCTCCGCCCCCATCCGGCAGGTGCAGCTTGGGTGATAGACCGTCCCGGAGCGCGACCGGAAGTCCTGGATAAGCTCTTCATCCGATTGCATTTTCGGCCCCGGTCGCAACTCTTCCTTGATCAGCCGCGCCAGGCTGGGCTGGGCCGCGATCCGGCGCAGGAACTTTACCGCCGCCAGCATTTCCTCGACGTCGTTGTTCGTGGAAAACGCGTTCGCGGTGATCACCGGATGATCCTCGGCCCGGGCGGTGCGCAGCCGGATCTGGCCCCGGCTGGTGGGTCTGCAGTTCGACAGTCCGATCGACATCCCCGACCAGGGGTCCGGCGTCAGCAGCGGCCGCTCGCCCTCACGGGGGATCAGCGTTGAAAAAGCCTGGAAATACAATTGCATGTTGGGCCGGTCCAGGTCGTCCCGTGTCCGGAAGAACCCGCCGCCATGGTTGATCGACTTGGCCAAAGGCCCACCGCCACCGATGAAATATTGCAACCCCGCCCGCAGCTTGCCCCACCAGGGGCGCAGCTCGTCGTTGTAGGTCGGCACGGTCATCGACCAGGTATAGTTGATCCCCTGATGGTCGCTAAGGTGATCGCCCACGTTGGGATTGTCCAGCACCACCGGAATCCCCAGCGATTGCAACAGCTTGCTCGGCCCGATCCCAGACAGCTGCAGAAGCTGGGGCGAGTTGATCGCGCCCCCAGCCAGGATCACTTCGGCCCGGGCACGCAGCACCCTGGTCTCTCCGCCCTGCCGGTATTCCACGCCGACGGCCCGTCCCTGGTCGATCAGCACCCGGGTCGCCAGCGCCCCCGTCACGACCCGCACATTCGGCCGCTTCATGGCAGGCCGCAGGAACGCCCGCGCCGCCGAGTTTCGCCGCGCGCCCTTGATCGTCATCTGATAGACGCCGGCGCCCTCCTGACGGGCGCCGTTGAAGTCGTCATTCTCGGCCAGGCCCGCCTCGGCACAGGCCGCAACATATTGATTCACAAGGGGATGAAGCCCCGTCCGATTGGCCGAAACGAACAACGGCCCGCCCGCGCCGCGCCAGTCGTCGGCCCCGGCCTCGTTGTCCTCCATCGCCCGATAGGCGGCCAGACATTCGTCCCAGCCCCAGCCCGGATTGTCGCGCCCCCAGTCCTCATAGTCCGCCCGATGGCCCCGGATCCAGACCATCGCGTTGATGCTGGAGGACCCCCCCAGCACCCGCCCCCGCGGCCAGTGGTCCCGCGCCCCGTTCAGGCCCGGATCTGCTTCCGTCCGGTACAGCCAGTTCACCGCCGGATCGTAGAAAAGCTTGCCGTACCCCAAGGGAAGCTGGACATAGAACCGCCGGTCCGACCCCCCGGCTTCCAGCACCGCGACCTTGTGCCTGCCATTGGCCGACAGCCGCTCGGCCAGCACACAGCCCGCGCTGCCTGCGCCCACGATGATGTAATCCGTCTCGTCCATGTCGCCCCCGGGGTCCCGGCGAACCCTAGCCGTCCGGGACCGCGGCAACCGTCCGCTTTGCGACAGAGGATGTCGCCCAAAGACCGCGCCCTTGGGGCTTCCTCTCTGTCTAAATATCCCCGCCGGAGGCTGCGACGGTGAACCCGGGCGCATAGTCCACCGGAAAATTCACCGACCGTGCGATGAAGCAGACCTGGTGGATGCGGTGGTGGATCGCCTCTGCCGCCGCCAGGTCCGTCCCGGCTGTCACCGTCACATGCGGCCGCAACGTCACCTTGACGAACCGCCCCGCGCCCCCGCGCCCGACCTCGCCCACACCCAGCGGCGCATCCGAGTAGGACGTCACCACGATCCCCGCATCGCTGGCATAGTGCAGATACCACAACATGTGACAGGCCGAGAGTGCCGACAAAAGCAGGTCTTCGGGATTCATCTTCCCCGGATCACCCCCCAGAAGCGGATCATTGGAGCAATGCACAGGGGCCTTCCCCGGCACCGCGATGTCCCAGGTCCGGTCGTATGCCTTGTAATGCGCCGTCCCCTCGCCCCGGTTGCCGGTCCATTGGATGCGGGTGGTGTAGTCGTGATTGGGCATGGAATGACTCCGTTCCGGCAAAATTGGCACGAAAGCTGCACCCGTTTGTTCGGGACCACAAGCCGCCGAACACCCTGCGTCGATTTCCCCACTTCCCAGATGGGCTGCGATTCATGCTACCTTCGCCTTACCAGCTCGGAGGCCGTCTTTGCCCGCCCGCACTCACTCCGAAGAACCGCCAACGCGCCGCAGTTTCCTTTTTGCCGCCACTGCAGGGGCAGGCGTCGTCGCTTTTGGTGCGGCAGGGTGGGGACTTCTGGGCAGTTTGGCACCCTCAGCAGACATCACGGCAGCGTCGCAGGGCTTTGAAATCAGCCTTTCGAACATCTCCGAAGGGACTGAGCTTAAAGTAAAGTACTTTGGAAAACCGGTCTTCATCCGGCACCGCACAAGGCAAGAGATTGACGAAGCCGAGGCTGCAAAATCGCAAGACCTTTGGGATGGCAATAGCTTGGACGTCCCAGGTCGCGAAATCGGCTCCGCGGACGATCACGTCCGACGCGCGACGCCTGACGGCAGGTTCATTGCCCTCATCGGGATCACGCGGTTCTGCGTTGGGTTGGGATACGCGGGCGAATGGAACGGCTGGTTCGATCCGTGCCATGGCGGGCATTACGACACATCCGGACGCATTCGAAAGGGACCGGGCAGCAATATGGCCTTGCCGGTCTACGAACTCGTAGATGCCGACACCATCCGGTTCGTCGACCCCAAGACCGTCCTGCGCCCTTCTCTGGACGAGCTGCTCTACCGCTAACGCCCCTCACTTCCCCTTCCAAACCGGGTCGCGCTTTTCGGCAAACGCCTTCGCGCCCTCCAGCTGATCCTCGGATGAATACAGCCGGTCCACCGTCGGCATCTGCCGCTTGGTGATCCGGTTCAGTGCGTCCTGAAAGCGCATGTTTTCGGCCTCGCGCACCACTTCCTTGATGGCGGCGTAGACGAGCGGCGGGCCGCTTTCCAAGAGGCGGGCCAGGTCCCAGGCCTTCCCCAACAACTCCTCCGGCGCGCAGACCTCCTTGATCAGCCCCCAGCGGAATGCCTCTTCCGCGTCGAACCAGCGGCCCGTGAGCAGAAGGTCCATCGCCACATGATAGGGGATGCGCTTCGGAAGCTTGATGCTGGCCGCATCCGCCACTGTCCCAGACCGGATCTCCGGCAGGGCGAAGGTCGCGTTGGTGGAACACAGGATCAGGTCTGCCGACAAGGCAAATTCCAGCCCGCCACCGCAGCAGATGCCCTGCACCGCCGCGATCACCGGCTTGTTCAGGTTCGGCAGCTCCTGCAGCCCGGCAAAGCCGCCCACGCCATAGTCGCCATCCACCGCATCGCCCTCGGCTGCGGCCTTCAGGTCCCAGCCGGGGCAAAAGAATTTTTCGCCCGCCGCGCGGATGATGCAGACGCGAAGGCTGTCGTCATCGCGGAAGTCGCGGAACACCAGCCCCATGATCCGGCTGGTCTTCAGGCTGATCGCATTGGCCTTGGGCGCGTCCAGGGTGACCTCCAGGATCGCCCCCTCGCGACGCGTCTTCACCGGGCCTTCGGTCCGCATTTCCATCACGCTCTCCTCACCAATGCATCCACCGCCACGGCCCCGCTTTCGCGCACCATGACGGGATTGATCTCGATTTCCTCAAGGCTGTCGTCGTCCAGCATCAGCGCGCCCAGCCGGACCGCCATCGCGGCGACCGCCGCCATGTCCGCTTTCGGCCGCCCGCGATAGCCGTCCAGCAGCGGCCACAGCCGCAAGCCCCGTGCGGCTTCCAGCACCTGAGCCTCCGTCACCGGCAGGACCAGCGTCACCGTATCGGCAAGCACTTCGGCGGTCACCCCGCCCATGCCCAGCGTCAGCGTCACCCCATAGACCGGGTCGCGGCGCAGACCTAGCAGCACCTCGGCCACCGCGCCCGTCACCATCTCCTCAACCAGATAGCCGGTCGCCCCCGGCATCTCGGCCTGCCCTTCCAGCGAGGGCAGACCCAACCGGACCGCCCCGGCCTCGGTCTTGTGGGCAAACCCCAGGCCTTTCAGCACATAGGGCGGGCTTAAGCCCGCTTTACCCGCCACATCGGCAATCGTCGCCCCCGTCACCGCCTTGGGCACCGCCACGCCTGCCGCAGCGATCAGCGCCTTGCCTTCTGCCTCGCTCAGCATCCGGGTCGCGCGCGCGGGCAGCGCCGCCACGGGCCGCCACCCTGCCAGGCCCGGCCCCGTCTGCGCCGCCTTTACTGCCGCCAAGGCCGTCTCCACCCCCAACAGCGCACAGACGCCGTCCTCCATCATCGCCTGAACCCGGGCTTCGCCCAGGTTTTCGGCCATCGAGGCGACCGGAAACGCAATCTTGCCGGTGGCCTTCTGCGCCGCGATGATCGCTGCAAAGGCAGGGTCGTAGCCCGACGGGTCGCACCGATCCGGGCGCGGGCTGTCGATGATGTAAAGCCCCGCGTCATAGGCCTCCAGCATCGCACTGAAGACCTCGGTGGTCTTCGGCCCGTCACCCCAGATGAACGTGTGGTAATCCAAGGGGTTGGAGATCGTCGGTATCTCCCCCAGCACGGCAAACAGCCGGTCGTGCGTGGCCTGCGGCACCGGCGGAAAGTCGATCCCGTAAGGTGCCGCAAGATCCGCCACCAGCCCCGCCTCACCGCCCGAACACGAGAGCGAACAGATGCGGGTGCCAATCTGCGGGCCGTGGACGTGGAAGACCTTCAGCGTCTCGATCAGTTCGGACGGAGTATTGACCTCCGCCACCCCGATCTGCCGCAGGAAGGCGCTGGACGCAGCCCCGCCACCGGCAAGCGAGGCGGTATGGCTGGCGGCTGCCGTGCGGCTAAGCTCGGTCTTCCCGGACTTGATCGCCACGACCCCCTTGCCCATCGCGCGCGCCTTTTCGGCCAGGGCTGCAAAGGCCGGGGCGTCGTCGATGCCTTCGATATAAAGCCCGACCGCCGTGACCCGTGGATCGTCCAGAAGCGCCCCGGTCAACTCGGCCAGCCCGACGACGGCGGCATTGCCCAGACAGGCGACATAGGCCACCGGCAGCCCGCGTTGCTGCATGCCCATGTTGATCACGATGTTCGAGGACTGGCTGACCAAGGCCACGCCGGTCCTGACCCGGACCCCGCCATGCTGGTCGGGCCAAAGAAGCGCCCCGTCAAGGTAGTTGATCACCCCGTAACAGTTCGGGCCAAGGATCGGCATCTCCCCCGCCGCTGCGACCAGCTTGTCCTGCAAACCCGCCTCCCCGGCCTCGGTCCAGCCCGAGGCAAAGCAAATCGCCCCCCCCGCCCCCATTGCCGCAAGCTCGGCCACGACGTCGACGGTGGCAAACCGGTTCACCCCGATGAACGTGGCATCCGGCGGTTCCGGCAGATCGGCAACGCTGGCATAGGCCTTGAGGCCCCCGATCTGATCCTTGGTCGGATGCACCGGCCAGACCGGGCCCTGAAAGCCCATCTTCCGGCATTGCTCGATCACGTTCAGCGCCCAACCCGCGCCAAGGACGGCAATGTGGCGCGGCCGCAGCAGGCGGTCGAGGCGCGTCATTTGCGGCCTCCGGCCCGGCCGGACCCGCCGGAGGCGCTGCCCCCGGACCCCCGGGATATTTTCAGACGAAGAATGAAAACATCCCGCCCCGGCGACCGAAGCGAGATGCCATTCCACGTCACGGTCATCGGCGTCCCCGCCTGTACCGTATCCATAGCCTCGCAGCGAAATCCCAAAGCGCGGTTAACCGAAACCACCTGACTGCTCATTCTTCGTCCCCAAATATCCCACGGGGTAGTCCGTTGGTTTCGCCATTGGTTCAAGAAACCGATGGACTGGGGGGTGTGAAACCCCCGCTCCGACGGATCAACCCCCGACCGCCCGCAACAATTCGCGGCTGATGATGTGACGCTGGATTTCGGACGTGCCCTCCCAGATCCGCTCCACGCGCGCATCGCGCCAGATGCGCTCCAGCGGCAGCTCGTCCATCAGACCCATCCCGCCGTGAATCTGGATCGCCTCATCCGCGACCATGGCCAGCACCTCGGTCGCCTTCAGCTTGGCCATCGACATGTCAGCCTCGGTGACCGTGCCCTGATCGTATTTCCAGGCCGCCTCGCGCGTCAGAAGCTCTGCCGCCTTCAGCTCCATCGCCATGTC
>JAKQLM010000076.1 GCA_029567145.1 Pseudomonadota bacterium | reverse complement strand
CGCGCGATAGGGCACCCATCCGCGCTCCTACCCGCAGTCCGTCGTCTGCCTGGTCGACAAGGGCATCGAAGGCCGCGGTCGGGGCGGAGTAAAGGCCCGGATCGATCTCCACCGGGTGCACCATCGGCACCCAACTGGGCGAGGTTTCCCCCGGCGCAGGCACCAGCGCCGCCCGCATCAGGAGCCCGCCCGCAAGCGGCAGACCTGCAATCACGCCGCCCAGACTGCGCCAGCGCAGCAACAGGCTGCGCTCCAGCCCGTGGTCCAGCCAGCAATCCGCCGCATAGCAATCCGAAAGCCAGCGGCACAGCGTCTCGAACCGGGTCTGGATGAAATCCACCGGTGCATCAGACAGGCTGTGCGGGGCCACCAGCGGCAAAGCAAAGGTATCGCCCCGGCCGTTCCGCAACGGGCGCCATCCCTGTTCCGGGTTCGCGCTGTCGGGCCGTACGAAAACGCGCCCGATCATTAGTCCCTGATCGGCCGGCCGCTGCGCGATGGTCAGCGCCACCTCTCGGGTGTCGTTGCCCGAAAACGCGGCGCGCAGCCAGTCGGGCGCGGCCTGTCGCACGGGCCTTCGTCCAAGCGCGATCTCGTGAAAGCTACGATTGCCCATCTCGTCCTCGGCCTCGACTGCGACGGCGTCGATGGACGTGCCGATGGCAAATGTGGCCTGCACCCCCACCCGCACCGGGCGAAGGTCAAACCGCGTGGGCTGCAGGGCATCCACGATTTCAAAGAGCACCACTTCGGCGCCGTTCGACCGCCGAAGCACAACTCCACTGGTCTTCCCTACAAGCTCCGAGATTGCGATGTTACGCGTCATTCCAAGCGCAAAGGGTTGGGCTTCATGCCGCGCCCCCACCCGCAGGGACGCGCCGCGATCTGGGCAGCGGATCGACACATGGCCGAACCTGTCGTCCGCCCCTACCCCGATCCTGGCCCCCAAAGGCATCGGGCTGACCACACCATCCGACCGCAAGCGCACTAGACTGATATCAGGCCACGCAAGGCGGAACGATACCACATCACCCTCGATCTCGAAGGCGGCCAGAGCATGGGCGTACCCCCCCTTGGGGTCCAGCTGCAAGCCGCGGTCTAAGGCACTAACATGCTGGGAATGCGAAGGAAGAAAGTTCGAAGGCTCCGCCGCACAGATCACGTCCAACCCGCGCGCAGCCTCGAACTCGCTCCAGACAAAGGCGCCAAGGGTGATCCCCGCCGATCGCGCTTCCCGATCCGGCGCCAGAAGTTCCAGCCGCAGCCGCGCCGGCCCCGACGGCAGCCCGGCGGGCAGGCAATCGGTCAACCGGCATTCGCCGATCCCCTCGGTCACGGCCACGTCGATCACCCTGTCCACACCGGCGATACTCAGCCGCAGACGGCGCGTTTCGGTCACGGACAAGCCGGTTTCCACCCGGAGCACCG
>JAKQLM010000485.1 GCA_029567145.1 Pseudomonadota bacterium | reverse complement strand
GTGCTCTTCCGATCTGGCCGCCCGTTCATGTGGCAGGTCAGGTGGATCGTCGGGTTCCAGCCGCCCGACATCGCCAGACAGTCGGTCTCGATCTCAAAGGTCTCAGACCCCTTCCGCACGGTGATCCCCGACAGCCCCAGCCGCCCACGGCTGCCGACAACCTCGGCTCCGACATGCACCGGGCAATCCTCGACGCTGAAGGCATCGGGGCGCGGGTCGATGATCGCCGCCACCTGAACCCCCGCCGCCATCAACTCGCGCGCCACAGCCCGCGCCTGATCGGTGTTGGCAAACACGGTCACCCGCTTGCCCGGCACCACGCCATAGCGGTTCAAGTAGGTCCTGACGGCGGAGGCCATCATGATCCCCGGCCGGTCGTTGTTTTCAAACGCCACCGGCCGCTCCAAGGCGCCTGCGGCCAGCACCGCGTGCTTCGCGACGATCCGCCAGAAACACTCGCGCGGCAGGTTCGGCCGCGCCGATTTGTGCAGCCCCACCCGCTCCAGCGCGCCATAGGTGCCGTTGTCATAGGCCCCCGTCACCGTGGTCCGCGCCATGATCCGCACGTTCGGCAGCGCCTGCAACTCGGCCACCACCGACGCCACCCAGTCCCCCGCAGGAAGCCCGCCGACGGTCTGACTGTCCGAGATCAACCGCCCGCCAAGCGCATGGCTCTCCTCGCACAGGATCACATCCGCGCCCGCCCGACCCGCCGTCAAGGCCGCCATCAAACCCGAAGGCCCCGACCCGATCACCAGCACATCGCAGAACGCAAAGGCCTTCTCATAAGTCCCCGCGTCATGCTTGCCCGACAGGCTGCCAAGGCCCGCAGCCCGGCGAATGATCGGCTCGTACAGGCCTTCCCAGAAGGCGCGCGGCCACATGAAGGTCTTGTAGTAGAACCCCGCCGACAGGAAGGGCGACAGATAGTCGTTCACCGCCAGAAGGTCGAAGCGCAACGACCCCAGCCGGTTCTGCGATTGCGCCACCAGCCCCTCGAACACCTCCTGCATCGTGGCGCGGACGTTCGGCGTCTGGTTCGTCGGCCCCACGACCTCGACCAGCGCATTCGGCTCTTCCGACCCCGCCGTCAGCACGCCCCGGGGTCGGTGATACTTGAACGACCGCCCCACCAGCCGGACGTCATTCGCCAGCAAGGCCGAGGCCAGCGTGTCCCCCTTGTACCCGGCATAATCCTTCCCGTCGAAACGGAAGCGGACCGGCTTTGTCCGGTCGATCAGCCCCTTGCCGTCGATCCTCATGCCTTGCGCTCCGCTACCAATTCGACGCCGGATATCTCATGCGTCACCGTGTTCCGCGTGACGACCAGCCACTGAGCGCACCCGGCCTCGTGATACCAAAGGTCCCGCACCACCCCCGCCGGATTGTCCCGCAGATGCAGGTAGTTGTCCCACTCCGCCAAAGGCGCGCCCTCCGGGGGCCGATGCAGATAAT
>JAKQLM010000058.1 GCA_029567145.1 Pseudomonadota bacterium | reverse complement strand
CCCGCCAGCTTGACGAAATTCTCGTACAGCTGCGCGCCCTTGGGGGTGTGGTGGACCTCGGGGTGGAACTGGACGGCGTAGAAATGGCGGCTGGGGTCGGCGGTGATGGCGAAGGGCGCATTGGGCGACGTGCCATAGACGTTGAAGCCGGGCGCGATCTTCGACACATGGTCGCCGTGCGACATCCAGACCTGTTCGGACGCCTGCGGACCTGCCTCGGGCGGAAACCAGCCGGCAAGGAACGGATGCGTCAGGTCGGTCGGCGTGACAAAGGCCTTGCCGAACTCGGCCGTGCCGTGCCCGCCTTCGACATGGCCGCCCAGGCAATGCATCATCACCTGCTGGCCATAGCAGATGCCCAGGATCGGCACGCCCAGATCGAACACGCCCGCAGGCGGCATCGGCGCGTTTTCCCAATAGACGCTGGCCGGTCCGCCGGAAAAGATCACCGCTTTCGGGGCGAAGGCCGCAAGGAAAGCCTCGTCAACCCGGTTGTAGGGGTGGATTTCGCAATACACGTTCAGCTCGCGCAAGCGGCGCGCGATCAGCTGCGTCACCTGGCTGCCGAAGTCGATGATCAGAAGGCGGTCATGGGCGCAAATGGGGGCGGCCTTGGGGGCAGTCTTGGGGGCGGTTTGGGGGGCGATCTGGGTCATGCGCCCGCGTAGCCAAAGCCTTGGCCTGATGCAAGAGCCGTTACGGCCCGATCAACCGGATCAGGGCGGCGCTCATCCGGTCTCCCGCCTCGCGCATCAGGTCGGGGCGGGTGGACAGATAGGCGGGCGTGCGGTTCGCATCGTACAGGACCGGGCCTTCGGGGCCGATGGCGAAATCGAACTTGCCGTAGTCGAAGCCCAGCCTCCTGCGTTCGGCGCGCAGGACCTCGGGCACCTCGCTGGGGCCGAAGTCGACGATGTTGTGGCCTTTGACGATCGTTTCGGGCGCGGAATACCAGGTGCAGCGTTCGTAATCGCCCAGAAAGCTCCAGACCCGCAGGACGTTCATCGCGCCCCGCCGTTCGGGCAGGTAGCGTTCGACCACGCGGGTCGGATCGGTCCAGACCGCGTCCGGCACGGCGGCGATGTGATCGAAAAGCTGGTAGTCCGGGACAGATGACGACAGGGGCTGGCCAGCCCGTCGGGCCAGACGGGCCTCGGGCTTGCCGCCGCAGTTCAGGTCGCTTTTCACCAGCACCGGACCGGGCCACGGGTCATCGCGGCCCACCAGGTTGCGGCTGACTTGGCGCTTGCGGATGTCGGCGACTGTGCCGTTGATCGTCCGGGAATAAGCGGCGGCAAGGTCAAGAAAATCCTGCGGGATCAGGGACATGTCGGCATGCAGGATCGCCGCGTCGGCGGCCTGGAAGCGCTGTCCGGGGTCGGTGAAGACCCAGCGCAGGCCCCGCGCTTGCCCGGCCATGAGAATCGCATCCAGCTGGTAGAACGGCCGCGACCGGGCGATGCGACCACCCATCCAGGTGCGCAGCCGCCGGTCGCCGGGATGGGTGATGACAGCGATGCGCAACTGGACCCTCTTGATCCCGGGATGCTAGGGATGGGGGCATGGAAACTCAAGACCACTGGGGCAGGCTTGCCGGACGGATCGCCCGGATGGGCCCGCCGCAGGTGCCGGGACCGGGCATCGTGGCGCAGATTGCGGACCTGTGCGGCGGCTGCACCGGCGTGACCGTGCTTTTGGGCGTGACCCCGGCCTATGCCGGGCTTGGGGCGCCCTTGCTGGCGTTCGATGCCTCTGCCGGGATGATCGCGGCGGTCTGGCCGGGGGACGACGCGCGGCGGCAGGCGCGGGTGGCCGACTGGACCGCGCTGCCGCTGGCCGATGGCGGCGTCCGGCAGGTGATCGGCGACGGAGCGTTGAACGCGGTGCCGGACCGGGACGTCCTGCGGGCGGTCCTGCGCGAGGTGCGGCGCGTGCTTTTGCCCACAGGGCGGGCGGCGCTTCGGGTTTTCACCCGTCCGGACCCGCCAGAGACGCCGGACGAGGTGCTGCGCGCGGCGACCCAAGGCCGCATCGCAAGCCTGAACGTGCTGCGCTGGCGGCTTGCCTCGGCCTTGGCGGTGGGGCCGGGGCATGGCGTGCGGGTCGCCGACATCCGGCAGGCGGCTCTGGCCCTGGGCGATCTGGCCGGGTTTGCCCGCGCGCGGGGCCTGTCCCCGGACGAGGGCGCGCATTTCGACACCTATGCCGGGTCCGCTGCCACTTACGTCTTTCCCGACCGCGACAGCCTTGCCCGGGATGCCCTGGACGCGGGCCTGACCTGCGCCTGGACGGAAACGGCCGGCTATCCCGGGGCAACGGATTGCCCGATTGCGGTCTTGCAGCCGATCTGACGGCACCGATGCCGTTTGCGACCGGCGCGCATGTCGGTTTTAGAAGGCAATGGCCGCATTCAGGGGGCGGAGCGCCCGCGTTTGGCGGCATAAGGGCCCCAAACCACTCCGGAGGCGAAGATGAACGAAGTTGCAGGGCGCCGCGCGCGCAGTGGGGGCGGGGCCAGCCGTCGGGCCGAACGGACGGCGGTCAGCTTCGAGACCGCGCGCTTCATCCAGCGCAACATCCCGAATTTCGAGATCCTGAACGAAGAAGCGCTTCAGATCATCGAATGGAACGCGGAAACCGTGCTGGAAGAAATCGGCATCAACTTCGTCGAGAACGAGGGCGCGCTGGAGCGGTGGCGCGCAGCCGGTGCCGATGTCCGCGGCGAACGCGTCCACATTCCCCGCGGCCTGGCCCGCAAGCTGTGTTCCACCGCGCCGTCCAGCTTTACCCAGCACGCCCGCAACCCCGAGCGCAACGTCGATGTCGGTGGCCGCAACCTGGTGCTCGCCCCGGTCTACGGCCCGCCCTTCGTGCGCGACATGGAAGGCGGCCGCCGCTATGCCACGCTGGAGGATTTCCAGAACTTCGTGAAGCTGGGCTACATGTCGAAATGGCTGCACCATTCCGGCGGCACGGTCTGCGAACCCACGGACATTCCGGTGAACAAGCGTCACCTCGACATGCTGCTGGCGCACATGACCCTGTCGGACAAGCCCTACATGGGGTCGGTCACCGAACCCAGCCGGGCCGCCGATTCGGTCGCGATGTCCAAGATCCTGTTCGGCGACGCTTTCGTTGACCAGAACACGGTGATGACCAGCCTGATCAACATCAACTCGCCGATGACCTTCGACGGCATCATGATGGGCGCGCTTGAGGTTTACGCGCAGGCCAACCAGGCCAGCATCGTGTCGCCGTTCATCGTCGGCGGGGCCATGGCACCGGTGACGGTGGCGGGCACGCTGACGCAGGTTCTGGCCGAGATCCTGGCGGGGGTGTCCTATTCGCAGCTGGTGCGCCCCGGATCTCCGGTGATCGCGGGGGCCTTCGTGACCTCGATCGACATGAACTCGGGTGCGCCGACCTTCGGCACGCCGGAAGCGTCGCACATCACCTATGGCACCGGGCAGCTGGTGCGGCGGCTGGGCGTGCCCTACCGGTCGGGCGGGTCGTTCTGCGGCTCCAAGTTGCCGGATGCGCAGGCGGCCTATGAAACCGCGAACAGCCTGAACATGGCGCTGCTGGCGGGGGTGAACTTCATGCTGCACGCCTGCGGCTGGCTGGAAGGCGGGCTGGTGTCGTCCTACGAGAAATTCGTCATGGACGCCGACCAGCTTGGCACGCTGCACCACCTGGCGCAGGGCGTGATGATGGACACCAACGGGCAGGCAATGGACGCGATCCGCGAAGTCGGTCCGGGCGGTCACTATCTGGGCTGCGAACACACACAGGCCAACTTCAAGTCGGCGTTCTGGCGGTCCGAACTTCTGGACTACAAGCCGTTCGAGACCTGGGCCGAGGAAGGCGCGCGCGACACGCAGACGCTGGCGGCAGAGCGGGTGAAAAAGCAGCTGGCCGACTATCAGGCCCCGGACCTTGATCCCGGCACGCGTGAGGCGCTGGAGGCATTCGTCGCCAATCGCAAGGCCGAAATGCCCGACGCTTTCCTTTAGGCGCAAAGCCCGAACCGGAAAGACGGGGCGGTCCGACGGGGCCGCCCCTTTTTCATGTCACACCGTCTCGGCCCGGCGCAGTAGCTGCGCTTCGGCCAGAAGGGCGATCAGCACATCGATGTGACGCGCGACCGAATAGCTGGCGTCCCCCGCCAGCCGCGTGTCTTCCAGATGGCGTTCGACCTCGATCAGCCGGGGCAGGGTTTCCTCGGCCGACGGCACGCCCTTGACCAGGCGGCGCAGGTCCCGTTCGCGCCGATATTCGCCAAGGCCGAAGCGGGCGGCATGCATCAGCAGACGCGGGCGGCGCAGGGTGGCAAGCAGGTTGCGAAGGTCAGACATTTGGGCACTCCGGATGAGAAGGAGGGCATTCTGACCCAGGTCAACCCAGCGTTGCGCAAAGCCGGATTCCAGCGCACGGAGGTTACCAAGAAGTTTAGGAAATACCGTCAATTCTCATGGTCGGCCTAACGCTTAACGAACAGGTAACCAATTCCACCCAAGGTTGCGAAAGTCCAAGGCTGGATTTTCTCGCAGCCGGAAAGTGGACCAAGACGGGACGACTGCTTTGCCTGAACTCATCGCTGCCAGCCTGCCAGACTGGCTTCCCGCCGCCGTGCGCCACTACCTGAACCATACCGAGGAAGGCACGTCCTTCCGGGCGCTGGCACGGCGCGAGGGGCTGCACGCCTCGACCATCCTGCGGCAAGTGCGGCGGTATGAAAACCGCCGCGACGACCCGCTGATGGACGAGGCGCTGGCGGCGATGTCCCGACTTCATCTGCGTTCGGCCAGTGACCCAGACCGAAAGGATGACCCGCCCATGTCCGCCCAGACCAGCCCGACCGCGACCGACGCCCCCGTCGGCGCGACCCCCGAACTTTGCGACCCGCAGCTTCTGGCCCGCGAAGGCCGCCGCATCCTGCGCCGCCTTGCCGAACCCGGCGCGGTAATGGCCATAGCCCCCGAGATGGAGAAGGCCGCCGTGTTGCGCGAATTTCCCGACGGGCGGTCGTTGCGCACTGCGGTCCTGGACCGCCCCGTCGCCCAGGCCTTCATCCTCAAGGACTGGATCGCCTGCCGCAAGGCGGGCCGCGTCTCGACCTACGAGATCACGACGGCCGGCCGCGCCGCGATGAAGCGGATGATCGACGAGGAAGATCGCCGCCGCCAGGGCATGAACGACGCCGCCGCCAGCTTTGGTGACCAGCACCGCGTCTGGGGCGAACGCGAGGTGATCGACGACGCGGGCCCGCGCCGCATCCGCTACAACATCGCGGAAAGCCCGGTCAGCGTGCTGGGCCGCCGCCGTGACCGCGACGGCAAGCCGTTTCTGGAGCCGGACCTGGTCGAGGCCGCCGAACGCCTGCGCGAGGATTTCGAGCTGGCGCAGATGGGCCCGCGCGTGGCGCAGAACTGGGACCGCTTCCTGACCGGCGGCGACCGGGGCGCATTCCAGCCCGACAGCGGCATGGGCGAAGGGCCGTCTTCGGCCAGGACCCGCGTGTCGGCGGCGCTGCGCGATCTGGGTCCGGGGCTTGGCGACGTGGCGCTGCGCTGCTGCTGCTTTCTGGAAGGGCTGGAGGTCGCGGAAAAACGCATGGGTTGGGCGGCGCGCTCGGGCAAGATCGTGCTGCGCATCGCGCTGATGCGGCTGCGGCGGCACTATGACGAAACCTATGGCCGCGCCGGGCCGCTGATCGGCTAAGGGTCCGGTCACCGGACCGGAGCGCCGCCGATAGGCCGCAAGAACGGGCGGGGGACGCGCACGCCCCCCGCCGCCTCGGGGCTTCCCCGTCCCCGAAGATGCGCGACGGTCGACGGACCCGGTCGCGCGGTTGTGCCTTGCGCCCAGTGCAATGGCCCCCGGCGCGGTCAAAGGGTCCGCGCGCGTTGCCTTGGCGCGAAAACCGGCTTATCTGAGGGACAGCCAGCCGGTCAGGGGGAAAAATCCGTGCGCGACCTCAAACTGCCTGAAGAGCGTCACCCCGAAAAGGCGCATCGTCCCGACAATGCCCAGCCGAAGAAACCGGCATGGATCCGGGTCAAGGCCCCGACGTCCGAGGGCTACAAGAAAACCCGCGACATCCTGCGCGAGAAAAAGCTGGTCACGGTCTGCGAAGAAGCCGGTTGCCCCAATGTCGGCGAATGCTGGGGGCAGGGCCACGCGACCATGATGATCATGGGCGAAATCTGCACCCGCGGCTGCACCTTCTGCAACGTCGCGACCGGCAAGCCGCAGACGCTGGACGCATTTGAACCCGGCCGCGTCGCCCATGCGGTCTCGGAACTGGGGCTGACCCATGTCGTCGTCACCAGTGTGGACCGCGATGATCTGGACGATGGCGGGGCCGACCATTTCGCCCAGACCATCCGCGCGATCCGGCACCGCAGCCCTGACACGACCATCGAAGTCCTGACCCCGGATTTCCTGAAATGCCCCCCCAGCGCGCTGGAGAAGGTGGTCGAGGCGCGGCCCGATGTCTTCAACCACAACCTTGAAACCGTCCCCGGCCTCTATCACGAGGTGCGCCCCGGCGCGCGCTACTTCCATTCCTTGCGTCTGTTGCAGCGGGTCAAAGAGCTGGACCCGACCATGTTCACCAAGTCCGGCATCATGGTCGGTTTGGGCGAGGAACGGCAGGCGGTCCTGCAGGTGATGGACGACATGCGCTCGGCGGATGTGGATTTCCTGACCATCGGCCAGTACCTGCAACCGACGCCCAAACACCATGCCGTCGCGCGCTTTGTCACGCCCGACGAATTCAAGGCCTACGAGACGGCCGCCTGGGCCAAGCGGTTCCTGATGGTGTCCGCCACGCCCTTGACCCGGTCCTCCTATCACGCGGGCGACGATTTCGCCCGGATGCGGGCGGCGCGGCAGGCGGGGCGGGGCTGATCCCGGACGGCGCAGGGCGCCAATCGGATCAATGAAAAGCGCCGCAGAGATCGCTCTCTGCGGCGTCTGGCTGTCGTCTGGCCCTAGAAGCGGTAGCCGATCGACGCCTGATAGGCCCGGTCGCCACCGGCGTCGTCGGAATCGAAGACCCCCAATTCGGCAAACCCGCCCGCGCCAAACCCGTATTCGCCGGTGATCCCGTAGAAGGTCTGGCCGCTGCTGTTGCCATTCAGCGACATCACTTGCGCGCCGACCGAAAACGCATCGCTGATCGAATAATCGCCCCACAGCTTGACCGAGTCATAGTCGGAGGACCCCTGCGACGCTGACGTCAGCAGCGCGCCTGCCGACCAGCGATCCTCGGTGTAGGTCGCGCCAAGCAACAGTTTTTCACCATCGGTCGAGGGCGTGTCGATGATCTCGGCCCCGCCCAAAAGCGCGGTCTTGCCCATCTGGTACGTCATCACCAGTTCGATGGCATCCGCCTCGAACGGTCCCTGCTCAAGCTTGTGATAGGACGCGCCGTAGGTCAGCGCGCCGGACGTGCCCTTGAAGCTGACGCCGTAGCTGTCGACATCTTCCTGAAACAGCACAAGCCCTTCCAGCGTCGATCCGGTGACCGTCGCCAGTTCAAGGTCAAGCAGCCGAAAGCCCCCGATATCGGGGCTGGTGATCATGGTCTCGATCAGCGGACGCGGGTTGCCGATGGTGAATTCACCAAGCCCGGTGGTCAGGACGAGGCCACCCCAGACGGCGCCACGACCTTCGTTGTCGTCGAAATCTTCGAAATTCACCAGCGTCAGGTCAACGCCAAAACCCAGCGCGCCGCCGCCCTGGCTGCGCCAGCCAAACGTCAGGTCGGAAAACCCGACCGTCGCATCGTCGCCATCGCTGTAGCTGACGTATTCAAGTTCGACATTGCCCGTAAGCGAAAGGCCGTTCCCAAGGTCCAGCGCAAGGGCGGGCATCGTGCCAAGGGCAAGGACGGAAAAAGCAGCAGAGCTGAATAGGTTCATGTTGGTAATCCCAAAATCGCGTTCGATGGATAGAAAGTAGCCTATTCGACCTGGAAGGGACAGGGCGGGGAACGCAAAACCGGGGCTTGTTTCCAAATCCACACAAGATCTTGACGCGCCGCTTGGGTGTCCTTCCTGCCCGCGGTCGGGCCTGGGGGCTTGAGCGGTCAGGTCTGCCCCCGCCCTGGCAGGGGTTGCCTATTCGACGGACGGCACTGCCAGAAGATACTCTGCCACCGCCTGCCGGTCGGTTTCGGGCAGGCGGGCCATGTTTTCCACCACATGAGCCATATGGCCGCCGACGCTGTCAAAGTCGGGGGTGAACCCGGTCGTCAGGTATTGCACGATGTCCGCATCGGTCCAGCCCAGCTTGCCCGGCGTGATGTTCGGGATCCGCCCTTCGCCTGACGGGTTCGGCGCACCGCCCAGCCAGCGCGCGGTGTCCATGCCCCCCAGCATGTTGCGCGGCGTGTGGCACTCGCCGCAATGCGCCAGCGCCTCGGCGATATAGCGGCCCCGGTCGGCGGTGGGCGTCAGGTTGCCCGGCAGGTCCCAGTCTTCCGACAGGAACAATAGCTTCCAGACCCCGACCGAGTCGCGGATCGAAAACGGAAAGCCGATCTCGTGCGGCTGGCTGGGGGTCGGATCGGCGGGCAGGGTCTGCAGAAAGACATGCAGATCGGCCACATCCTGCATCTGCATCCTGGCATAGGACGCATAGGGCAGGGCGGGATAGTAATGCGTGCCCTCGGGGCTGACCCCGCGTTTCAGGGCACTGGCCAGGTCCAGCAGGCTCCACCCGCCGATGCCCGCCTGCGGGTCCTGGCTGATGTTCGGCGCGATGAAGGTGCCGAAGTCGGACGGAAAGCGCTGGCCGCCGACCAGCACCAGCTGCGCCTCGGCCTTGGCTTCGGGCGCCATGTGGCAGGACGCACAGCCCGCGGCCCAGAACACCGCCTCGCCCCGGGTCGCATCGCCCGTCAGGCCCGCGACATCCGCGTCCGACAGCGGCTTTGGCCAGGACAGGACCCAGACCCCGCCCGCGCCGATCACCGCAAGTAGAACCAGCCAGCGCAAGACCCGCATCATGTCATCCCCGTCCGAAAACCGTTCCGGCCAGCCTAGCCGCAGGACCGGGGCTGTCCAGTCACGGTTTCGCCGACAGGCGGTTCACCGTCAGCCAGTCGGGCCAGCCAAAGGCCCATTCAAACCCGGCAATGACGATGCAGATCGCAAGCACGCCCAGCACCAGCTTGACCCTGCCCCACGAGGGCGGGTTCTGCGCCCAGCGTTTGGCGCGCAGCAGCCACAGGCCGTAGTTCACGCCCCCTCCTCGAACCGGACCTTGCCGATATAGGGCAGGTTGCGGTTGCGTTGGGCAAAGTCGATGCCGTAGCCCACGACGAATTCGTCGGGGATATCAAAACCCGTCCAGTCGGCCTTGACCGGCACTTCGCGGCGCGACGGCTTGTCCAGAAGCGCGCAGGTCCTCAGCCGCTTGGGTTCGCGCGCTTTCAGCAGGTGCAGCACATGCGTCAAGGTGAACCCGGTGTCGATGATGTCCTCGACCACCAGCACGTCGCGCCCGGCAATCTCGCCGCGCAGGTCCTTCAGGATGCGCACTTCGCGGCTGGAGTGCATCGCATCGCCGTAGCTGGAGGCTTCCAGGAAATCCACTTCGACCGGCAGCTCGATCTCGCGCACGAGATCGGCGATGAACACGAAGGATCCCCGCAGCAGGCCCACCACCACCAGCTTGTCGGTGCCCTTGAAATGCGCCGTGATCTCGCGCGCCAGGGCCTCGACCCGGGCGGCAATGGCCTTGGCGCTGATCATCTGGTCGATCACATAGGGACGATCTGGCATGCGGCTTTCCGGATTTGAGATTTCGGGCGATGGTCCTAGCGTGATGGCATTTCAACCGGAGTTCCGAAATGATTCGAAGTCTCGTTTGCGCCGTCGTAACCGTTGCGGCCCTTTGTGCCCCTGTCCATGCCGAAGAATCCGGTGACATCGCCGCGATCCGCGCCCGCCAGTTGTTCATCGAGGGCAAGGCGGACGAAGCCTTTGCCGCGATCCGCCCGCTTGCCGAACAGGGCATCCCCCGGGCCGAGGTGATTCTGGGCTTTTTCTACGAACGCGGCATCGGCACCTCCGTCGATCCTGCGCTGGCGGTGGAATGGTACCAGAAGGGGGCCGATCACGGGCATCCGGCGGGGCTGCACAACCTGGCCTATTCCTATGAAAACGGCGAGCTTGGCCTGCCAAAGGACCTGGCCAAGGCGCATGAGCTTTATCTGAAGGCGGTCGAGCTGGAATATGCCCCCTCGATCCACAACCTTGCGCGGCAGTACATCTACGGCGAAGGCACGGCGATGGACATTGACCTTGGCCGCGCCCTGATCGAACGGGCGGTCACGCTGGGCGATCCGGAAACCATTTCCGACTATGCCTATATCCTGGCCACCGGCGATGGCCTGCCGGTCGACCTGCCCAAGGCGCGCAAGCTTTATGGCATCGCGGCTGCGCATGGCATCGACTGGGCGATGCGCGACTATGGCGAGATGCAGGAACTGGGCGAAGGCGGTCCGGTCGATCTGGCCGGGGCCGAGGAATGGTACCGGGCCGCGCAGGCCACCGGCTATGTCATGGCCGGCTTCGACATGGCCGAGCTTCTGTGGGCCAATGCCGCGACGCTGCCCGACCGCCAGGTCGAAGCGCTGGCCTGGTGCTACTGGGCCGAAAGCAACGGTCCGGACGTGGACGGCACCGACTATACCGGCCGATGCGCCGATCCGGCCGCGGTGCGGACCCCGGACGACGTGACCAAGGCGCAAGCCATGGCCAAGACCTTCTGATCCGCGACAGTCAGGCGCTTGATCTTGGGCGTGGGCCGGGCCACATGTCGGAAAACCACCGACAGACCGATGCCCAGACACTCCGAGACCAAGCGCCTGCCTTACACCGCCCGCCAGATGTACGATCTGGTGGCCGATGTCGGGTCATATCCCAGGTTCCTGCCGTGGAATTCCGCCGCGCGCATCCGGTCGCGCAAGCCCATCGACGGCGGGGGCGAGGTGATGGAGGCCGATCTGGTGATCAGCTTCAAGGTGTTCCGTGAACGCTTTGGCAGCCGGGTGACGCTGTGGCCCGAGGCGCAGAAGATCGACACCGAATATCTGGACGGCCCGTTCCGCCACCTGAAATCGACCTGGGCGTTCCGCGACATTCCCGGCGGGTGCGAAGTCTCGTTCGACGTGGACTTCGAATTCCGCAACGCGATCCTGCAAGGGATCATCGGCATGGTGTTCAACGACGCGATGCAGCGCGTGGTCCGGGCCTTCGAACGCCGCGCCGCCGAACTTTACGGCCCGCCCCCACCGTGACTCCGCGCCCCCCGCGTAGGGTGCCCGCCTGGCCTGCGTAAGACAGGCAAGACCAACCCCGGGGGGACCCCATGCGCCTGATCGCCTTGCTGCTCAGCCTGATTTTGACCCTGCCTGCCTGCGCCGAAACCATCCGCCTTGGCGACCGCTGGTATGACATCGTCCTGCCGCCGAACCCGCGTGGCGCGCCCTTGATCCTGGCGCTGCACGGCGGCGGCGGCGACCCTGACCAGTTCGCCAGCGCCTCGGGCTTTGGTCGCGCGGCGGTCAAGGCGGGCTATGCCGTGGCCTTTCCCGCCGGAACCGGGCGGCGGGGCGACCGACTGCTGACCTGGAACGGTGGCTATTGCTGCGGCTCGGCGGCGCGCAGGCGGGTCGATGATCCGGGCTTTCTCAGACAGGTGATCCAGGACGCCGCCGATCGCTTTGGCGTCCGGGCCGACCGGGTCTACCTGACCGGCATGTCGAACGGGTCGATCCTGTCCGAAACCTTTGCCGCCCGGAACCCCGACCTCGTCCGCGCCGTCGCTGGCGTGGCGGGCACGATGGACACCGGACGCGTGCAGGTCGCGGGCAAGGTCCCGGCGCTGATCATCCACGGCACCGCCGACACGATGGTCCCCTATGACGGCGGGCAGGGCGACACCAGCCTGACGCGCACCGACTTTGCCTCGGTCGCGTCGGTCGTGGCGGCGTTCCTGGCCCCCTGGGGGGCCGATGTCGCGGTCACCTCGCGTGAGATCAACCGGAAAGAGGACGGGACCTCGGTCATCGTCACCGACCACACGACGGGCGGCAAGGTCGCCTTGCGGCTGATGACCGTCGAAGGCGGGGCGCATCACTGGCCCGGCGGCCGCAAGGCACGGCTCAGCGAGGGCAAGACCCAAGAGATCGACGCCAACACCGAAATCCTGCGCTTTTTCGCGCTTTATCCATAGGGCACCGATTTCTTTGAAGAAATCGAACCGGAATTTTCGAAAATTCCGCTGTCTCCGACCTTGCGGGGGTCCGCTCATGTGCCCGCTTGCCATGCACCGACAGGTCAAGCCCGCTGACCTCGGTCTCGGGGTCCACCCGCAGCGGGGTGACCATCCCCACCAGCCCACCCGGTTGCGCGGCCCAAGCCCCCGCGACGCGCCCGATCACCAGTCCCGCGGGTCAAAGCCCAGGTGTGCGGCCCGGAAAAGCGGGCCACAGCCCGCCACAGCGCCCCGAAAAGCGGCGCGCCTTGAAAGGTCCGCAAGTCGGGCAGGTGTCCGGGCCATCTGCCGATACCCGCGCCGGTGCCCGGATCAGCCCAGGCTGTCTGCCAACAGCCGCAAGGCATGGTCGGTCGCGGCCTTGCGCACCCTGGCCCGGCCAAGCGCGCCGAACTCCACCGTTTCGACCAGCACCGACTGGCCAACGCGGGCCAGGCCAAAGCAGACCCGCCCCTCCGGCTTGAACTCCGATCCGCCGGGTCCTGCGATGCCGGTGACCGCGACCGCCAGCCCCGCGCCCGACCGCGCCAGCGCACCCAGGGCCATCTCCCGCGCCACGGGTTCCGACACGGCGCCATGCTGGGCAAGGGTTTCGCGGGACACGCCCAGCATCTCGACCTTGGCCGCGTTGGAATAGGTCACAAAGCCCCGGTCAAAGACGTCCGAGGACCCCGCCACATCGGTCAGCGCCGCCGCCACCAGGCCGCCGGTGCAGCTTTCGGCGCAGGCGATCCGCAGCCCCCAATAGCGGGCGCGGTGCAACAGATCCGCGACGTCTACCCCAGCCATGGCTCCACGACCCCATGATAAAAGCCCGCCAGCCCGACCGAGCACAGCCCGGCGAAAAGGCCGGCCCACAGGTCATCCAGCATCACCCCCTTGGCCCCCGGCATCCGGTCGGCCCGGCCCACCAGCCAGGGTTTCCAGATGTCGAACAGGCGAAACAGCAGGAACGGCGCGACCCAGCCGGGCCAGGCCGCCAGCAGAAGGTCCGCCACCCCATGCCGCCACAGCGGGATCACGGTGAACGAAAGCGCCAGCAACTGCCCCGCGACCTCGTCGATCACCACTTCGGACGGGTCCTCGCCCCCGGTCAGTGCCAGATAGCGCGGCACCGCCCAGAAGCCCGCCAGTGTCGCCACGACAAACCCCACCGGAACCGCCAGCGCCCAGCCCGCCTGATAGGCCCCGACGGCCAGCGCCACGGTGATCGCACTGGCCCAGGTCCCGCTGGCAGGGCGCAGGAACCCCGCGCCGAAGAAGGTGGAAATCGCCGCGCTCATGCCCGCACCAGCGTCGCCGTGGCAATCGCCGCGATCCCCTCTTCCCGCCCGGTAAAGCCCAGCCGTTCGGATGTCGTGGCCTTGACCGACACCCGCCCCACATCCACCGCCATGATCCGCGCCAGTTCCGATTGCATTTCAATGGCATGCGGGCCGATCTTCGGGCGCTCACACACCAACGTCACATCGCAATTTCCCAGCGCATAGCCCCGCGATCGGGCCAACGCGATGGCATGGGCCAGGAAGATATGGCTTGCCGCGCCCTTCCATTGCGGGTCGGACGGGGGGAAATGCCGCCCGATATCGCCCTCGGCCAGCGCGCCATAGATCGCGTCGGTCAGCGCATGCATGCCCACATCGGCATCCGAATGCCCCAGCAGCCCGCGAGAGTGCGGCACCCGCACCCCGCACAGCCAGACATGATCGCCGTCACAAAACGCGTGCACGTCATAGCCGTTGCCCAATCTTACATCCATGTCGCGTCCCCGCAGGATCGCCTCGGCCCGGGCGAAATCGCCGGGGAAGGTCAGCTTCAGATTGCTGTCGTCGCCCTCGACGATGGCCACGTCAAGCCCCGCATCCCGCGCGACCTGCACATCGTCCAAAGACCCGCCCGGATGCGCCAGATGTGCCGCGAGAATCGGCTGAAAGCGAAAGGCCTGCGGCGTTTGCGCGCGATAAAGGCCCGCCCGGTCCACTGTCCCGGCGACCAGCCCGTCTGCGCCGCGCCACAAAGCATCGGTCACCGCCAGCGCCGGGGCGGCCCCGTCATGGACTTCCAGAGCTGCGACCAGCCGGTCCACCAGCGCCCGGCTGACCAGGGGCCGCGCGCCGTCATGGATCAGGACACGCGTCACCCCCGACCCCTCCAGCGCGCGCAAGCCAGCCAGAACGGACGCATCGCGCGTTGCCCCCCCCATGACCAGCGGCACGCCCAAGGCCTCGGCCAAGGCCCGGTCGTCGGGGTGGATCACCACGAGCACCTGCATCCCGGCAAAGGCCGCCACCGTATGCGCCAGGACCGGCTTGTCCGCCAGCAACTGCCACTGTTTCGGCAGCTCTCCCCCCATGCGGCTTCCCCGCCCGGCGGCCACGATGATCACGGCTGTCGACATTGCAATCTCCCTGCGCTCCTCCCTAATCCGTCACGGCCTGCCTGACAATCTGACGCGCGACCGGGCTTGTCTGCCTAAAATTTGTGCATCGCACGTTTTTCAGACAGTATATGCCGCTTGCCGCCTTGGTGCTGTCAGCCTTGGGCGCTAACTGGAACCTGACTGCACAAGGATAAGGCATTTGCCCCTCGCCCTCGGCCCGCTTCTCATCGACCCGCCCGTCTTTCTGGCCCCGCTTGCCGGGATCACCGACCTGCCGTTCCGCCGGCTGGTCGCGCGCTTTGGCGCAGGCCTTGTAGTGTCCGAGATGGTCGCCAGCGAAGAGGTGGTCCGCGCCCGCCCCGAAGCCCGCGCCCGGGCCGAGCTTGGGTTCGGCGAACAGGCGACCGCCGTGCAACTGGCAGGCCGCGATCCGTACTGGATGGCCGAAGGTGCCAAGTTCGTCGAAGGGCAGGGCGCGCGGGTGATCGACATCAACATGGGTTGCCCGTCCAAGCGGGTGACGACCGGCCTGTGCGGCTCGGCCCTCTTGCGCGACCTGGACCTTGCGCTGCAGCTGATCGAGTCGGTGGTCAAGGCCGTCAAGGTCCCGGTCACGCTGAAGACCCGGCTGGGCTGGGACGACACCCTGCACAATGCGCCCGAGCTTGCCAGTCGCGCCGAAGGGGCAGGGGTCCGGATGATCACCATCCACGGCCGCACGCGCTGTCAGTTCTACAAGGGCCATGCCAACTGGGCCGCGATCCGCGCGGTCAAGGACGCCGTGACCATCCCCGTCATCGCCAACGGCGACATCACCGACACCGCCACCGCGCGCGAGGCGCTGCGTCTGTCCGGGGCCGACGGCGTGATGATCGGGCGCGGTGCGCAAGGCGCCCCCTGGCGGCCCGCAGAGGTCGCGCATGACCTTTACGGCTCTCCCGCGCCGCAGATCCCGCAAGGCGGCCGCCTGGGCCGCATGGTGCTGGACCACTACGACGACATTCTCACCTTCTACGGGCGCGACCTGGGCCTGCGCATGGCGCGCAAGCACCTTGGCTGGTATCTGGACGAAGCCGGTCTGCCTCACGCGCGCGAGGCAATTCTCACCTCCACCGACCCGGCCGAGGTGATTCAGCTTCTGGAACAGGCCTTTGCCGAACTGGAGCTGGCCGCATGACCTACCGCGCGCCCTATCCGGTGCCCGGCGTCATCTGGGCGTCCCTGCCGCTCCCGACGCTGCTGATCGACGCCAACGCCCTGATACTGGAGGCAAATCCGGCAGCCGAGACGTTCCTCAACACTTCGGACAAGGCGCTGCGCGGCCAGCCCGCCTTTGACCGGCTGGCCATAGATGCCCCGATGGAAGAGGCGCTTCTGCGGGCCCGCGCCAACCAGTCGCCGCTGAACATCAACGACGTGGACGTGACCACCGGCGAACGCCCGCCCGTGCAATGCACGATCCACATCGCGCCGATGCACGACAACCCCGACGTCATCATGCTGATCCTGTCGCCGCGCGAAATCGCTGACCGCCTTGGCCGGTCCATGGGGGTCAAGACCGCCGCCCGGTCCGCCATCGGCATGGCCGAAATGCTGGCGCATGAAATCAAGAACCCGCTGGCCGGGATTTCCGGGGCGGCGCAGCTTCTGTCGATGAACCTGCCCCCCGAAGATCAGGAAATGACTGACCTGATCGTCGAAGAAACCCGCCGCATCGTCAAACTGCTGGAGCAGGTCGAACAGTTCGGCAACATCCGCCCGCCCGCCCGCAAGCCGGTGAACATCCACGACGCGCTGGACCGCGCCCGCAAGTCGGCCCTCGTGGGGTTCGCCGCCCACATGACGATCGTCGAGGATTACGACCCCTCGCTGCCCCCCACCTTTGCCGACAGCGACCAGTTGATGCAGGTGTTCCTGAACCTGATCAAGAACGCCGCCGAGGCCTGCAAGATGGGCGGCACAATCCGGCTGCACACGTTCTACGACCTTTCCCTGCGCCTGCGCCGCAAGGACGGCGCGTCCGGTGCCTTGCCCCTGAACGTCGAAATCATCGACGACGGCCCCGGCATCAAACCCGAAATCGCCGCCTCCATCTTCGAGCCCTTCGTCTCGGGCCGCGAAAACGGCACCGGGCTGGGGCTGGCGCTCGTCTCGAAGATCATCTCCGACCACGAAGGCTGGATCTCCGTCGACTCCGCCCCCGGTCGCACCGTGTTCCGCGTGTCGCTGCCAATGGCCCCGCGCGAGAAGAAAAAGGAAGCGAAGTAATGGATGGCACCGTCCTTGTCGCCGATGACGACCGCACGATCCGCACGGTCCTGACCCAGGCGCTGACCCGCGCGGGCTGCAAGGTCCACGCGACCTCCAGCCTGATGACGCTGATGCGCTGGGTCGAGGAAGGCAAGGGCGACCTTGTGATCTCGGACGTGATCATGCCCGATGGCAACGGGCTTGATGCGCTGCCCCGGATTTCCAAGATGCGCCCGGGCCTGCCGGTGATCGTTATCTCGGCGCAAAACACCATCATGACGGCAATTCAGGCCGCCGAGGCCGAGGCGTTCGATTACCTGCCGAAACCCTTTGACCTGCCCGACCTGATGAAACGGTCGTCGAAGGCGCTGGAGCAGAAGCGCCGCTCGCCCAAGGTCGTGGTCGCCCCGCGTGAGGCGGGCGATGATCTGCCGCTGGTGGGCCGGACCCCCGCGATGCAGGCGCTGTACCGCCTTGTTGCGCGCGTGATGAACACCGACCTGCCCGTCCTGATCACTGGCGAATCCGGCACCGGCAAGTCCTTGATCGCCCGCGCGATCCACGATTTTTCCGACCGCCGCACGCTGCCCTTCACCGTGGCCCAGGCCGCCGACCTGGCTGGCATCGACGGCCCCTCGACCCTTCTGGCCAAGGCGCGCGGCGGGTCCATCGTGTTTGACGAAGTCGCCGACTACGACGAAGACACTCAGGGCCGCGTCGTGCGGATGCTGGACCTTCTGGGCGACAACGCGCCCCGGATCATGGCGACCAGCCAGTCCGACCTGTCGGCGCGGATGGAAAGCGGCCAGTTCCGTCAGGACCTCTTTTACCGGCTTGGCGGGGTCTCGCTGCATGTCCCGTCCTTGCGCGAACGGGTCGACGACATCCCGCTTCTTGCCGAGCATTTCCTGGCCAAGGGCGAACGTGACCTAGGCGCAGTCCGCCGACTTTCGCCCGACGCGACGGAACTTGTCCGCGCGTTTTCCTGGCCCGGCAACGTGCGCCAACTGGAAAACACCCTGCGGCGCCTTCTCGTCACCGCCTCGGAATCCGAGATTTCCAAGGCCGAGGTCGAGCAGGTCCTTGGCAACCAGCCCAGTCCCGAACCCCGTGCCGATGGTGGCGGCGGCGAAAAGCTGTCGGCCAGCGTCGCGCGCCACCTGAAACGCTACTTCGACCTCCACGGCGGGCAACTGCCGCCCCCCGGTGTCTACCAACGCATCCTGCGCGAGGTAGAGATGCCCCTGATCGAGATCGCCCTTGATGCGACCGCCGGAAATCAGGCGAAATGCGCCGATCTTCTGGGGATCAACCGCAACACGCTGCGCAAGAAGATCACCGATCTCGACATCCGCGTGACCCGTCGCCGCAAGTTGATGTAAGGAAGACACGACCCATGTGTCTTTCGGGTTTCACCCCGGCTGCACTCAAGATATAGTGGCATTGGGTGGAAAACTCCCGGCCAACGGGCAGATTCGGTGGATCGCGCAGTTCAAAGGGACCTCTGGGCACGGCTGTCACGCTTGCGCCGACAGCGTCGGGTGCAAACCGCGCTGACGCTTGGGCTGGTGTTTCTGGGCCCGGTCCTGGCCGTGGCGACGTTCCTGGCCATGGGGCCATTCAGCCAGGACGCGACCTCGCCCACCCTGCGGCTGATCCTGCTGTCCGACCTGGTCTATGTCCTGGTGATCGCCGCGCTGGTCCTGGCCCGCGTGATGCGCCTGATGGCCGACCGCCGGTCGCGGTCCGCCGGGTCGCGGCTGCACTTGCGGCTGTCGGGCGTGTTCATGCTGATCGCGCTGGTCCCGACCGTGCTGGTCGCCGTCTTTGCCGTCCTGTCGATCAACATCGGCCTTGAAGGCTGGTTTTCCGACCGTGTCCGGTCTGTCGTCGGCTCCTCCCTCTCGGCCGCCCAGGCGTATGAGGCGGTGCAGCGCGACGATCTGGTTGCCGACACGCTGGCGCTGGCCGACTATCTGAACCGTGCCAAGCGGCAGACCCTGTTCCTGCGCGACGACCAGCTGCGCCCTTTGCTCAGTCAGGGCCAGCAGGTGATCCAGCGCGGGCTGAAAGAGGCTTACCTTGTCGACGGGGCCGGGGCGCTGAAAACGCGGGGCGAACGCTCGTATCTTTTCGGGTTCGAGGCGCTGACCCCCGAACAGCTGAAGCTGGCGCGCGACGGCAACACCGTGCTGATCCCCGACTGGGACACCGACGAATTCCGCGCGCTGATCTTTCTGGACGCCTATGCCGACCGCTATCTCTATGTCACGCGGCAGGTGGACGGCTCGATCCTGTCTTTGCTGGATGAAACGCAGGAAACCGTCCAGCTTTACAACCAGTTGGAATCCGAACGCGGGCGGCTTTTGTTCAACTTCGGCCTGATTTACCTGGGCTTTGCGCTGATCCTGATCCTGGCCGCGGTCTGGCTGGGTCTGTGGTTTGCCGAACGCCTGTCGCGCCCCGTCGGCCGGCTGGCGGGGGCGGCGGAACGGGTGGGCGGCGGCGATCTGGACGTGCAGGTCACGGAAGAGGACGGCGACGACGAAATCGCCTCACTGGGCCGCCTGTTCAACCAGATGACCCGCCAGTTGAAAGGCCAGCGCGAGGCATTGGTCGAAGGTCATGCCCAGACGGAAACCCGCCGCCGCCTGTTCGATTCCGTCCTGTCCAACGTCACCGCCGGGGTGATCGGCCTCGATTCGGATGGCGACATCGACTTTGTGAACCGCGCCGCCGAAAAGCTGCTGGATTTCGCGGATGGCCAGTCCGACATCCCGCTTGCCGCTGCCGTCCCGGAATTTGCCGCCCTGTTCGACCGCCTTCGCGCGGGCACCGGCAGCGCCGTTCAGGAAGAGGTCCGCCTGACTCGCAAGGGCAAGCTGGAAAGCCTGCTCGTCCGCGTCTCCACCCGCCGCAGCGAGGATGGCGATCTGGAGGGCTACGTGGTCGCCTTCGACGACGTGACCGACCTTGTGTCGGCGCAGCGCATGGCCGCCTGGGGCGATGTGGCCCGCCGCATCGCG